>JBAYOZ010000312.1:0-2504 GCA_041677965.1 Pusillimonas sp. | reverse complement strand
GGCCGTTTCCTGTCACACAATGAACTTCGCCTGGGCATGATCACCAGCAACCTGCGCCTGGACTCGCCCAGCTTTCGCTATTCAGTTCGGGTCGCCATTGCCGCCACGCTAGGCCTTCTTATCGACGTTGTGTTAACTGCCCTGATGGCTGACGGCAACGGCGGCACAACCCTTGAAATCC
Source organism: Pusillimonas sp. (assembly GCA_041677965.1). Lineage (GTDB taxonomy): Bacteria > Pseudomonadota > Gammaproteobacteria > Burkholderiales > Burkholderiaceae_B > Neopusillimonas. The sequence continues at coordinate 2,323 of JBAYOZ010000312.1, read as the reverse complement.
ATGGTTACTGGATTATTCTGACAACGGTCGTTGTGATGAAACCTGGTTATGCACTGACGCGGCAACGCAATCTGTTTCGTCTGGCCGGAACATTCATTGGGTGCGTGCTGGCCTTGCTGGTCTTTAACCTTGACCCCAGCATCAATGTGTATTTCATGATCCTGATTGCCGCCTGCATCCTGGGTTACAGCATGGTGCAGGTGAATTTCATGATTTCAGGGGCCCTGAATACGCTGTGTATTTTGCTGGCCTTTCATTTTATTTCACCCGCCACCAATTTCCTGATCGGCGAGCGCTTAATCGACACCCTTATCGGCAGCGCCCTGGCCTTGGGCTGCAGCTATATCTTGCCCTGGTGGGAACACAACTTCATGGGGTCGTTGGCCACGGCGGCCAAAAACGCCAATGCCCGCTTTTTCAGGGCGGGCATGCACTACGCGGCACTGGGTCGCCAACTGGCCCATGACACCACCCTCGACACAGACACGCGCCAGCGCCTGACGCGTGAACTGGACGAGGCCGATGTCGCCTGGCGCCTGACCCGCAAAAACGCCTACATTGCCCTGGGCAACTTCACGGCAGCGTTCTACCGCATGATGTCAGAACCCGCCAGCCGACAACGCAATGTGCCCGAACTGAATCACCTGTTGATCCAGAACCACCTGCTGGCGTCGCAAATCAGTGCCGCGATACCGCTGCTGGCACAACTGGCGGAAATCCCGCCCGGAATTCAACAATCGCTGGACGCCATTGAACAGTTCCTTGACGACCATGAGGGCAACCCGCCGCAATCGATTGAAACCGAGGGCGAACTGGCCGCGCTGGCCTACCCGATGCGTCAGATGGTCAAGGCCACCCAGCTGATCCGGCAGGAAATGCGGGCATTGCAGCCCGCAACAGCCTGAACCCCACAGGCGCTGGCTGCTTAACCTTCCCTGATTGGCTTGGGGGGCTGGCTGGCAAAGTACCAGATGCCGGCAGCGACCTGCAGTGCAAGAACAAGAGCCCAGGCCACAATGTGCGCCTGCGCCGGGTACACCCCCGGCGCAACGGGCTGCCACAACTCGATAACCCAGCCGATGGCGTTCTGGAACGCAAAAATAAGGAAGAACACCAGCATATTGGACGTGGTGGCCACGCGCCCCAGCATGGTGCGTGGAAACGTTTCCACCAGCACGGCATAAATCAGGGTATTGGTCCCGCCCAGAAATCCGTAGGCGGCCCAGAACACCGACTGAGGCAACGGCGCTCCGGCCAGGATCAACAGCTGAACCACCACCAGCAACGCCAGCAACAAACCAGTGAAGTGATAAAGGCTAATGCCGAACTTTTCAACACGGCGCGCCACCAGCCCCGACGCCGCGCTGCCCACCACGGCAGAAATGCCAAGCAATGAGACCAGGCCATCAACCGTTGGCTGCGGCAGGTGATTTACATCCAGAAGAAACGGCTTGACCCACAACGACTGAACCGCATAAAACGTGCTGGCAACAACCGCCGGAAAAAGCAGAATTTGCCAGAACAGACGACTGCTTGCAATTTCAAGGGTGCCTTTCAACTGCGCTTGCATCGAGGGCCGTCTGCGCCCCTGCAACGGCCCGGTATCTTTCACGCCAAACAACAACAAACACGACACCACCACCGTAAACCCGGCCAGCCACAGACTGGCGCTACGCCACGTCACCACATCAAGCGCAAGCGAGAGCGGCGTGCCCACTACCGCACCGCCCAACCCGCCAATGGCGACCACTGCCCCATTAATCATGGGTAACCGGTGCATCGGAAACGTGAACGCCATGGCCTGCATTGCTGCGCCCAGACACACCGCGACCCCTATACCGATAACCAGCCGCCCCAGCATCAAGCCCCACATCGAGTCGCTCAGGCCAAAGATCACGGAACCCGCTGCAGCGAACAAAATGAGCACACCGTTGACGCGACGGGGCCCCCAGGTGTCCAATGCGGCGCCAACGGGAATTTGCGTCATGGCAAAGCCCAGAAAATACAGACTGGTCAGCACCCCGAGATCAGCCGCCGACAAGCCGATTTCAGACGTCAGAAACGTGGAAAACCCGATGTTGACGCCACGGTACAAATACGAGACAAAATAACCCAGCGAAAAGAACAGGAAGATACGGGACGCGTTGCTCATACGAACCCGTTACTGTTCCGGCCGACGAAACACCAGCTTCAGATCGGTGGACGCCTCGGGATAAAACGCATAGCCGTCAACGTTGAACCCCTTGAGTTGTTCCGGGCCATCAATGCGATGATCAACAATGTACCGGGCCATCAACCCCCGGGCACGCTTGGCATAAAAACT
>JBAYOZ010000311.1:0-2511 GCA_041677965.1 Pusillimonas sp. | reverse complement strand
GTTGATGGGGGTTTGGGCCAGGTTGTTGGCAAAGTTGCACAGTGTGGCCAGGCTGACGCCCAATACGGCTTCCAGCGCGTTAGCCTGGGTGTAACCGGCGTTGAAGAATGCGTTCAGTGTGTCGTCGGAGACCTGGCCTTTGTTTTCGATGACGGCGATGGTGAACTGCGCCAGTGCATTGAGTTTGGGGTCGGTCAGTGCCTCGGTTTTACGCAGGGCCTGAATGACTTCTTCAGGCATGCCCAGTTTCTTGCGCGACAGTGCGGTATGGCCTGCGACGCAGAAGCCGCAACCGTTCAGCGTGGCCGCAGTAATCTGCACCACTTCGCGCTCTTCGGGGGTAAGGCCGGTGCGGGCATTGATGGCGCCGACGACCTGGTAGGTTTCCAGGGCGGTGGGGGCGTTTGCCAGAACACCAATCAGGTTAGGCAGAAAACCGTTGTTTTTTCTGGCGGTTTCCAGGCGCTCTTTGGCGGCTTCGGGGGCAGATTCAATTGAATGGATGGTCAGGCGGCTCATGAATACTCTCGGAAAGACGTTTATCAAAAAACTTTCCGCTTATTCTAGAGATCCATATATAGAATCAGAACGAATATAAAAGAATATCTTTATTTCTTTTGGTTATTAAATGGGTGTGGGATGATTTTGTGCACGTGCAGTGCCAAGCAGCGCTGCCTGGTGTCGTTCCGTGGTGTTCTGGTGTCGTGCTGCTATGTTGTGTGGCAGCGGCAGCCAATAGGGCGTTGGTGTGAGGTGGTTTGCTGTTTGGGGGGCTCGGTAAAAACGAGAGCGAAAAAAACGGCTTCAGCAGGTCAAAAGCTGAAGCCGTTTCAGGTGTGATGGGACGTTGTTCTTTAACGCAGTTGCCGGGTTGCGGCTGCGACCAGCCAGCCACCGTAACGCCTCAAGAATCGTCACACGTCGATTTTTTTCAGCGCGTCTTCCAGTAATTGCACGGTTCGTTCAACATTGTTCAGCTTGTCCAGCCCGAACAGCCCCAGGCGGAAGGTTTTGTAGTCGGCAGGCTCGTCGCATTGCAGCGGTACGCCGGCCGCCGCTTGCAGGCCGGCAGCCAGAAACTTTCGGGCAGACTGCAGGTCGTCGTCAGTGGTGTAGCTGACCACAACGCCGGGGGCCTCAAAGCCGGGGGCGGCAACGCTTTTGAAGCCGTGCTTTGCCAGCAGTTTGCGTACGGCCTGCCCCAGCTGCAGCTGACGCGCTTTCATGGTGTCAAAGCCGTTGGTTTCGGTTTCGGCCATGGCGTCGCGCAACTTGACCAGACCGTCGGTGGGCATGGTGGCATGGTAGGCATGGCCGCCATTTTCGTATGCCTGCATGATTTGCAACCACTTGCGCAGGTCGCAGGCAAAGCTGGTGCTGGTGGTGTGTTCGATACGGTGCAGCGCCGTTTCACCCAGCATGACCAGGCCGCAGCACGCGGCCCCGGTCCAGCCTTTTTGTGGCGCGCTGATCAAGATGTCCACGCCAGTGGCTTTCATGTCAACCCAGACCGTACCCGAGGCGATGCAGTCAAGTACGAACAGGCCACCCACGGCATGTACGGCGTCAGCCACCTGTTTCAGGTAGTTGTCGGGAAGCATGATGCCTGAAGCAGTTTCCACATGAGGGGCAAAAACCAGATCAGGTTTTTGGTCGTGAATGGCCTTGACGACGTCATCAATGGGCGCTGGCGCAAAGGCCGCCTGGGTGCCGGGCTCGATGGGGCGGGCTTTCAGAACGAAGGTTTCAGAAGGGATATTGCCCATGTCGAAAATCTGGGTCCAGCGGTAGCTGAACCAGCCGTTGCGCAGCACCATGCAGCGTTTGCCGGTGGCAAACTGACGGGCGACGGCCTCCATGCCGAACGTGCCGCTGCCGGGCACGACAATCGCGGCCTGGGCGTTATAGACCTTTTTCAAGGTGGCCGAGATGTCGTTCATGACCCCCTGAAAAACCTTCGACATATGATTCAGGGCGCGGTCGGTGTACACCACTGAATATTCAAGCAAACCATCGGGGTCAACAACGGGGATCAGTTTGGACATGCCATGCTCCTGTGAAATTATTGTGATGTTCCACTGATTGTAGCTGTGTCTGTTTATTCGCTACCGCTGTTTGCTGGATTACGGACGATGTGTTTTGAGCCAGTCTCGCAGGGCCTGGTTCATACGCGTTTGCCACCCCGGCCCGCTTGCTTTCAAAGTACGAAACCAGTAAATGACGCCACCAGGGGCATGGGTAGCGTTGGACGTGAGGGTGTGGGGATCTGTTTTCACGTAACGAAAGTTTGATAGGTTTGGGTGTGCCGGGGGGTAGTTGCTTTGGCGTTATCGTGGGGATGCCTTTGTATCTGAATTGCGGCGGCATCGTTCTGAACAGTACTTGACTGACTCCCAGTCACGTTCCCATTTCTTGCGCCAGCTGAACGGCAAGCCGCACACCACGCATGTTTTGGTGGGTAATTGTGATTTCTTGCGCATCTTCATGGAATCGATCGACCAATTTTCAGCT
>JBAYOZ010000310.1:0-2513 GCA_041677965.1 Pusillimonas sp. | reverse complement strand
GTTTTTATGGTGCTCATTGGGCCGTAGACGGGGTAAGTTTCGAATTCTTGTGGCCGGTGCCTGTTGCCGGGGTGCTGCCGGGCAGCGTTGCCCCTAAACTGTCGTCCAAACAACGTAACAAAGGGGCGTGTGTGCTAAGGGTGTCAGGCGCACATCACAGTATTTTGTTGACCGGTGACATCGGCGTTGCCGAAGAGCGGCAATTGGTTCGTCGAGGCCTAGTGGCGGTCGATGTCGTCGTCGCGCCACATCACGGTTCGCGCTTTTCCTCATCGTCGGTGTTTGCCGGTGCAACCCGGCCCGCGCACGTGATTTCACAGAATGGCTGGCTGAACCGCTATGGGCATCCGGCCCCGGCAGTACAGCAGCGCTGGGAAGACCATGGGGCACAATTCTGGCGTACCGACTGGCATGGCGCAGTGACGCTGGCGTCCATGCCCGATGGCCTGCAGGTTCAGGCTGAACGGAAGACGCGCCCGCGCTACTGGCAGCGCCCAGACCCGGGTGGCAAGGCCAGCGTTGTGCCCTGAATACGCCAGGAGTGACAGGGCGTTGATGCCGTATTAACGTGACTGAAGCGGTATAAATGCGTAAAGGCTATCGGAAGATATGCGCGTATTCAGTGTGTTTCTGGTCTACCCCTGCTGATAAAATCAGAACCCATATGTTTCAGGACGCCGCCATGCCACTTGCCACCCCCATCAATGCTGATCTGCATTGTCACTCGTCATTTTCCGACGGGGTGTTGTCGCCGGCTGAATTGGCCCTGCGTGCCCACCGGCAGGGGGTACAGCTCTGGTCGTTGACCGATCACGATGAACTTGCCGGCCTGACCCAGGCTGCCCGGGCAGCAGCCGAACTTGATCTGCAGTTTGTGCCCGGCGTCGAGATTTCAGTGTCGTTTGCGCGCAAGACGGTTCATATTGTGGGGTTGAATATCGATCCGACGCATGTCGTACTGGTCGAGGCGCTGGACCAGCTGCGCGGCTGGCGAGAAACCCGTGCCCAGGAAATGGGCCAGCGCCTGGCGGGTCTGGGCTTTGAGGGGTGTTACGAAGGCGCCCTGCGCTATGCCGACAACCCGAATCTGTTAAGCCGTACCCATTTTGCGCGGTTCATGGTTGATCAGGGTTGGTTTGGGTCCATGCAAGATGTGTTCGACCGTTATCTGGGCGATGGCAAGCCTGGTAACGTGCCCGGCAAATGGGCGACGCTGGAAGATTCGGTACGCTGGATACGTGCAGCAGGCGGGACCGCAGTTATCGCCCACCCGGGGCGTTATAAATTCACTGAACAGCAGTTTGATGCGTTGTACAGCACGTTTCGCGATTTGGGCGGCACAGCCATTGAAGTGATCACCGGCAGCCATCGGCCCGATCAGTATGCCGAATATGCGGGTATCGCCCGCTACTACGGCTTTCAGGCCTCACGCGGATCAGACTTTCACTCGCCCGACGAAAGCGACATTGACCTTGGGGCCTTGCCCGGTCTGCCAGCCGGCTTGACGCCGGTTTGGGCCAATTGGGTATAGCCAAAGTAACAGCACCAGTCATTTTTTCACCCTTTCCAAGCCGGTGCGGGGGGTATGGGCCGAAGGGCTTGGGCACGCCGCTGTCGGGTACCGGCGCGAGGAGGCAAGGGCGCGGTGTTTGAGCGGGCGTTTTCGAGCCGCCGGGGGCGGCTCGATCCGCGAGTTTAGCGCCCGCCTCGCGGCGGTGCCCGACAGCGGGAAGCCCCGCAGGGGCCGTGTCCGTGCCCGCAGGTCCATACCCCCTGCACCGGCTGTGCGTGAACCGTGACGTTTAAGTGGCAACAACAGACGACAGCCTCACATCCCCGCACAGGCAGGCCGCCCGGTAACTCGACTCGCTCGCGTGCAATCCATTCAAAGAGGACCCTTTAATCCATTCGCATCATTGCGAATAGCCTCGCCTCGGCGGCTTGCCTACACTGACTTCCTGACCCCAAGCCGTTTGCCGCCGCAGGAAGCTACCCCGTGTCGATCAATGACTCCTCATACAAACTGCTGTTCTCATCGCCCGAAGTCGTGCGTGATCTGATCATGGGTTTCATCCCCGACGATTGGCTGCACAGCCTGGATTACAGCACCCTGGAAAAAGCCCCGGGTTCCTACATCACCGACGACCTGCGTCAGCGCGCCGACGACGTCATCTGGCGGGTGAGGGCCGACGGACAATGGGTGTATTTGTATTTGCTCATCGAATTCCAAAGCGAATCCGACCCCTGGATGCCGGTACGCATGATGGTCTACGTCGGCCTGCTCTATCAAGACCTCATCCGGCGCGGTGAGGTTTTGCCGGGAAATCGACTGCCGCCGGTATTGCCCATTGTGCTGTACAACGGCGCAGCCCCTTGGAAAGCCCCCGCCGACATCGCCGACCTCATTCCCAAAGCTCCTGGTTTAGTGGCACACTATCTGCCACAGTTGAAATACCTGTTGATCGAACAGAACCAGTACACTGACGAAACGCTGACCACCATGCGCAATCTGG
>JBAYOZ010000309.1:0-2516 GCA_041677965.1 Pusillimonas sp. | reverse complement strand
TGGCTCTGGTTACCGGCACGCTGCAGGCCTGGGCAACGGTTTCAGACGTTTCACTGCAAAACATTGGTTTTCTGACGCTGGTCGGCACCGCGTACACCCTTAAATTCCTTTGGGCGCCGCTGGTTGACCGCTATGCCCCGAATTTTCTGGGGCGCCGGCGCAGCTGGATGTTTTTCACCCAGGTGTTGCTGGGGGTGTTCATTATGGTCATGGGCACGTTGTCGCCGTCATCCCATCTTGGGCTGCTTGCCGCTGCGGCGGTTGTTGTGGCCTTTTTGTCGGCCACACAAGACATTGCCTTTGATGCCTACAGTACCGATGTCTTGCGTGACAATGAACGCGCGGCCGGGGCGGCCCTGAAGGTATTGGGTTATCGGCTGGCCATGATTGTGTCGGGTGGCCTTGCCCTGGTTTTGGCAGGGACATGGCTGGGCTGGCAATACACCTACGCCCTGATGGGTGTCTTCATGCTGTTTTGTGCCTTTGCGACGGTGTTGGCTCCCGAACCCGAGGTGGTGGCCGCGGCCCCGCGTACGCTGGGGGTTGCCGTGGTGGCGCCTTTGGCCGAATTTTTCAGCCGCCGGGGTGCCGTTCTTGTTTTGTTGCTGATCGTCCTGTACAAGCTGGGCGATGCGTTTGCCGGGGCGCTGTCTACCACTTTTCTTATTCGCGGGGCGGGGTTCAGCACCGAAGAGGTGGGGGCGGTCAACAAGGTTTTTGGCCTGATCGCCACCATTGTGGGTGCTTTGGCCGGGGGCAGCATCATGGCCCGCCTGGGCTTGTACCGGTCTTTGATGATCTTCGGTCTGTTGCAGGCGGTATCGAATTTTGGCTATTGGGTGCTGGCCGTCACGCCGCCGCATCTGTACTCCATGGGTATTATCGTGGCCATTGAAAACATTTGCGGGGGCCTGGGTACCGCCGCGTTTGTGGCCTTGCTGATGGCTCTGTGCAACCAGCAGTTTTCGGCCACCCAGTTTGCCTTGTTGTCGGCCTTGTCGGCCGTGGGGCGTACGTATCTGGCCGGCCCCTTGACGCCACCTTTGGTTGAAGCCATTGGCTGGCCCCATTTTTTTGTTCTGACGGTAGTAATTGCATTGCCGGGCCTGGCGCTGTTGTGGTTTAAACGCGCTGAAATTCGTGCCCTTGATTCTACCGGCCGTGAAGTGGAATCCTGATTTATGCTGCGTGTTATTTCGGCCAACCTGAACGGTATCCGTTCGGCGGCCAACAAAGGTTTTTTCGAATGGTTGCCCCTGCAGAATGCTGACTTCATCTGCCTTCAGGAACTGAAGGCGCAAGACGCCAACCTGACCCCTGAAATGCGTACCCCATCGGGCTACCAGGGGTATTTCCATTATGCTGAAAAGAAGGGCTACAGTGGTGTGGGTATCTACGCGCGCCAGAAGCCCGATCAGGTGATTGAAGGGCTGGGGGTGCCTGAAATTGATGCGGAAGGCCGTTACATTGAACTGGTGTACGACGGTTTTTCAGTCATTTCGGTGTATTTGCCTTCGGGTTCCAGTGGTGATCACCGCCAGGCCGCAAAGTACAGTTTCATGGACGTCTTCTACGGCCATTTGCAGGCGCTGGCCCAGGCCGGGCGCCGGGTTATTTTGTGTGGCGACTGGAACATTGCCCACAAAGAGATTGACCTTAAAAACTGGAAGGGCAATCTCAAGAACAGTGGTTTTTTGCCGGAAGAGCGGGCCTGGCTGACGCGGGTGTTTGACGAGCTGGCATGGGTTGACGTGTTTCGCCGGCTTTACCCCGAAGCGGAAGGCGAGGCCTACACCTGGTGGAGCAATCGGGGCCAGGCCCGCGCCAATAATGTGGGTTGGCGGATTGATTACCAGATTGCCACGGCCGACATCGCAGCTACCGCCACCAAGGGGTGGGTCTTCAAGGATCAGTGGTTCAGCGACCATGCGCCACTGATTATTGACTACGACACGGCGCTGTAAACCATGCAGGGTATCAAGCGCAGGGTGGTGTATGTGTCACTGTACGAAGCCATAGCCATTGCCCTGACGGGAACGGTGCTGTATTTGCTTGGGCATAGCGTGACCAGTGCAGGGGTGGCTTCGGTAGCCGCATCGGCCATTGCGGTTGTGTGGAATCTGGCTTGGAACATCATTTACGAACGCTGGGAAGCACGTCAGCGCAAGCGTGGCCGCAGCCTGGGCCGGCGCCTGATTCACGCCATTGGTTTCGAAGGGGGGCTGGTGGTGTTTCTGGTGCCGTTCTTTGCCTGGTGGCTGAACGTGTCATCGTGGGAAGCCCTGGTGCTTGACGCCGGTTTTATCGTGTTTTTCCTGGTGTACACCTTTGTGTTCAGCTGGGGGTTTGACCGGGTGTTCGGGCTGCCGGCATCGGCGCTGCCACGCTCGGGTTAAGTCGTTGCCGGCACAACCACATCAACGGCCTGGTACCTGATGGCGGCTTGCAGGCAACCATAGAAGGCACCGGGTGATACCGGTTAACCAAACCTGAAACTTGACGCCGTAATGTTTGCA
>JBAYOZ010000308.1:0-2519 GCA_041677965.1 Pusillimonas sp. | reverse complement strand
GTCAGGATGACCGTTCACAGCACCGCAACAAGGACAAGGCCATGCAGGTACTGGCCGCGCGTCTGAAAGACAAGCAGGTACAAGAGCAGCAAAGCAAGGAAGCGGCCGAGCGCAAGAGTCTCGTGGGGTCGGGCGATCGTTCCGAGCGTATTCGCACGTATAACTACCCGCAGGGTCGCGTTACCGACCATCGCATCAACCTGACCTTGTACAAGCTGGGCGCCATCATGGAAGGCGATCTTGACGAGCTGACCAGCGCGCTGCGTGCCGAGCATCAGGCCAACTTGCTGGCCGCCATGAGCGAAGCCTAAGCGAGTCATGAGCCATGATTTTTGCGGGTTCAGCCCAGTGACCTTTTTAGTGCGCATGCCGGGCATTGAGCCAGGGTCGTTGGCATGACCTGTGTTCGCGAGTTACTGAAAGCTACGCCGTTGCCGCTGCTGGAGGCCCGGATGTTGTTGCAGCAAGTGCTGCAGGTTTCGCGGTCGTGGCTTATCGCGCACGACACTGATACCCTGGACGACGCTGCCGTTGCCCGATTCAAGGCGTTTGAACATCGTCGTCAGGTCGGCGAGCCCATGGCCTACCTGGTTGGTGTGCGTGAGTTCATGGGGCACGATTTTCAGGTGGGCCCCGGGGTGTTGATTCCGCGCCCGGATACTGAAGTGCTGGTTGAAACGGCGATAGCCTGTATCCATCGGCTGGCTGCTGATAGCGCCCGTCAGCAAGGGGCCTCCAATTTGATCCGTCAGCAACCCTCAGTGCGTGTGCTTGATCTGGGTACAGGCAGTGGCGCCATTGCAGTTTCTGTGGCGCTGGCCTGTCCTGCGGCGTGCGTTACGGCCACAGATGCCAGCCCGCAGGCGCTGGAGGTGGCCCGAACAAATGCCCGTAACCTGGGGGCTGCGGTCACTTTTCATGCCGGCAACTGGTACGACGCCTTGCCGCCTGGCTGCAACCTGTTCGACCTTATTGTGTCTAACCCCCCTTATATTCGCGCCGATGATCCCCATCTGACCCAGGGTGATTTGCGTTTTGAACCGGCTGGCGCATTGACTGACGGCCATGATGGTTCAAGCGCATTCAGGGCTATCATCGGTGGGGCTAACGCCTGGCTTAAACCGGGCGGTGCCCTGTGGCTGGAGCACGGTTGGGATCAGGCGGCGGCGGTGCGTGAACAGCTGGTCAAAGCCGGCTTCAAGCGGGTCGAAAGCCTTACAGACCTTGCGGGAATCGAACGTATTTCCGGCGGATATTTATAATAGAGCTTATTTAATTCAAAGAGTGCACCATGAGTGAAGTTCAAGATTTCATCAAAGAAACCGTCACGGCCAACCCGGTTGTGTTGTTCATGAAAGGGACAGCGCAGTTCCCGCAATGCGGTTTTTCCGGGCGCGCCATTCAGTTGCTGAAGTCGTCCGGCGTCAGCAAACTGGTGACTGTCAACGTGCTTGAAGACGAAGAAGTGCGTCAGGGCATCAAAGATTATTCAAACTGGCCCACCATTCCCCAGCTTTATGTGGGCGGTGAGTTTATTGGTGGCTCCGACATTCTGGCTGAAATGGCTGAATCCGGTGAGCTGGTCCAGGTTCTGAAAGATGCAGGCGCCGTTGGCTAAGCGTCGTCTGGTTATCGGCATTACAGGTGCCACCGGTTCCATTTATGCCGTGCGCATGCTTCAGGTGCTGCGCGAACGCGCGCCTGACATTGAAACCCATCTGGTGGTATCACCGTCGGGCGTTCTGAACATCAAGTACGAACTTGACCTCGATCGCAAGGCGGTGCACGACATGGCCGATCGGGTCTACAGTTTTCGCGATGTCGGTGCCACACTGGCCAGCGGTGGTTTTGATACCGCAGGTATGGTGGTGGTGCCATGCTCCATGCGCACGTTGGCGGCTGTGGCGCACGGGTTTTCCGACAACCTTATCACCCGTGCGGCCGACGTTACCCTTAAAGAGCGTCGGCGCCTGGTACTGATGGTGCGTGAAACGCCGCTGAATCTGGCGCATCTGCGCAACATGACGTCAGTTACCGAAATGGGCGGGGTCATTTTCCCGCCATTGCCGGCGTTTTATCATCACCCTAAAACCATTGAAGAAATGGTTGATCACACCGTGGCCCGGGTGCTGGAACTGGTCAATATTGATGTTCAGGGGCCGCGCTGGGAAGGTACGTAATCAGTTTTTCCCTGTCGGAAAAGTTCTTATGTGCCTGGTTAAGGCGTTGTGCGTACCGGAAGGGCACATCACTGGCTCTCTCGTCCATTCTCTGCGCTTACTTTGACGCTTGAAGGTCATTGACCACATTCAGGGTAAAGACCTTGCGTGCAGTTTCGGCGTCGGCTTTTCCCGGGCTGGAAGCTGATGTTGAGTCTGGCGTAGGCAGGTTGGTCTCATCGTCCTCGTCGCCGTGCTGTTGTGGGGGCAGCGCACTGAAATCCTCGGTATCAAAGGCCGTGTCGCCGTTTTCGTCGGCGTCACCATCGGCCTGAAGCCCGGCAAAATCAAAAATCCGGC
>JBAYOZ010000307.1:0-2546 GCA_041677965.1 Pusillimonas sp. | reverse complement strand
TCGCAGACTTCATGGATATTGAAACGCACCCGTGCCAGCGTATCGCCTTGCGGCGCTATCAATCGGTCGATCAGGCTGGTCAGACGATCGGCCTCGGCTACGATCACGCGGGTGTACTCGCGCAGCGACGAATTATCCAGCTCGACTTCAAGCAACTGGGCCGCACCACGGATACCCCCCAGCGGATTCTTCACTTCATGGGCAAGATTACGCAACGACTCGCGCTGGACATCCAGCTCTTTGCTCAGTTGCAGGGTACGGTCCAGCAAGTCGTGCTGGTCAAGCCCGCGAATTTCCAGCAAGGCCGCCCAAGGCTGGTGATCCAGCGGGACAACAGCCAGATTCACCGCAATACCCAACCCGCCAGACGCTCGAATACTGGCGTCCTGTCTCAATATGCCAAATTTTCCTGTAATTGCATCAGAAAAATGAATATCGAGGGTCGAGTCAGGTTGAAACAGCGCCAGAGCCGGAATACCCTGCATCTGTCGCCGCGACAAACCAAACAGTTCTTCAGCGCTGCTGTTGGCGAAAGCAACTTCACCTTGCCTGTCAACCAGCAGTACTGCGGTAGCCAGCAGATCGTAACTTTCAGGATGTGTCATGTCACGATCTGCCTTTTGCCAATCAGAGGCTGTAGTACATGTCAAACTCGACCGGGTGCGAGGTCATGCGCAACCGGGTGACTTCGGCCATTTTCAGTTCGATGTACGCATCCAGCATGTCATTGCTGAACACGCCACCACGGGTCAGGAACTCGCGGTCGGCATCCAGCGCTGCCAAGGCTTCTTCCAGCGACGCGCAAACGGTCGGGATTTTTGCGTCTTCTTCGGGCGGCAGGTCGTACAGATTCTTGTCTGCGGGATCGCCGGGGTGAATCTTGTTCTGCACCCCGTCAAGACCGGCCATCATCAAGGCCGAGAAAGCCAGGTAAGGGTTGGCCAGAGGATCGGGGAAACGCGCTTCGACACGACGGGCCTTCGGGCTGCCGACATACGGAATACGAATCGATGCCGAACGATTGCGAGCGGAATACGCCAGCTTGACCGGTGCCTCGTAGTGCGGAACCAGACGCTTGTACGAGTTGGTACCCGGGTTGGTTATGGCGTTCAAGGCTTTGGCGTGCTTGATGATGCCGCCGATGTAATACAGGGCAAATTCCGACAGACCCGCGTAACCGTTACCGGCAAACAGGTTCTGGCCGTCTTTCCAGATCGACTGGTGGACGTGCATGCCGGAACCGTTGTCACCGACGATGGGCTTGGGCATGAATGTGGCGGTTTTGCCGTACACATGGGCCACATTGTGGATGGTGTACTTCAGAATCTGGTTCCAGTCGGCACGTTCAACCAGGGTGCTGAATTTCGTGCCGATTTCAAGCTGGCCGGGGCCGGCCACTTCGTGGTGGTGCACTTCCACCGGAACCCCCTGCTGCTCCAGCAGCAAACACATTTCGGAGCGCATGTCGGCAAATGAATCAACCGGCGGAACGGGTACATAACCGCCCTTGACGCTGGGACGATGGCCCAGGTTGCCGCCTTCAAGCTCAAGGCCACGTGACCAGGAGCCTTCTTCCGACTTGATCTTCACAAAGCAGCCCGACGCATCATCATTCCAGGTGATGCCGTCAAAAACAAAGAATTCGGGTTCAGGGCCAAAGTACGCAGTATCGCCCAGGCCGCTGGATTTGAGGTAGGCTTCAGCGCGCTTGGCGAGCGAACGCGGGTCGCGGTCGTACCCTTTAAGGTCAGACGGCTCAACGACGTCACAGGTCAGGATCAACGTATTTTCTTCGCGGAACGGATCCATGCGTGCGCTTTTGGAATCCGGGATCAGCAGCATGTCAGACGCCTCGATGCCCTTCCAGCCCGCAATCGACGAGCCGTCAAACGCCTGGCCCGATTCGAGCTTTTCTTCGTCCACAGTGTGGGCCGGCACGGTCATGTGGTGCTCGCGACCAAGCGTGTCGGTAAAACGGAAGTCAACAAAAGTGACTTCTTTGTCTGCAATCAACTTAACAACATCTTCTGGGGTGGACATAAGAACTCCTGAACATTTAGGGGTCAACAATTCGAAACTGCGTACAGACACTAAAGCAATAAGCGTGCCAACTTTTTTGGTGCTATACCGGGGGCTTGCTGCACCAAAATCTGGACAAACCCGTATGGTTCGGGGAAAGAAACGGATTGATCTGGTGCAAACGCACTATTATGGTGCGTTTTGCGGTGCGCTTGCGCAACTTTTACACTTTAATCCAGAAATTCAGATTGCAAATCATTCAGAAAGCGCCAGCCCAGATCGGTTGCCTGAAACCGTGTCGGGTCATCGACCAACAAGCCTTTTCCGGTAGCACGCGCCAGTGCGGAAGTTATCGTTGCGACCGGCAAACCCGTACGCTCAACAAAGGTGGCCGCACTTACCCCTTCACGCAGTCGCAAGGCGTTCAGCATGAACTCAAATGGCAGATCTTCCGGCATGACTTGATCGGACTGAGCCAGGTGGGAGTCATCACGCCGATGCACCTGAGCCATCCAGCTGGCCGGATT
>JBAYOZ010000306.1:0-2546 GCA_041677965.1 Pusillimonas sp. | reverse complement strand
CTGGGGCATGACATTGCCATGACCGGTTTGTACTTTGGCGACGTCGTTATTGATCAGGTGCACGCGACCATGGCTTTCGGCCAGTGCCACGGCGGCCTGGGCCAGAAACGCGCTGTCGTTGCTGTACACCGACGCTACCAGTGAACCCATGCCGCGACGGGCCAGCGCCAGGGCGTGATCGGTATCGCGGTAAGGCATCAACGTGGCGACCGGACCGAACACTTCCATTTGGTGAACCAGCGGGTGGGTGTCGGGTGTGGTGGTCCCGAATACAACTGGAGGGACGATGGCGTGATTGGCGTGGTCGGCCTGGATGGCAATGTCTTTGCGGCCATCGAAGAGGATATCGCTACAGGCTTCCAGCTGGCTGATGCCTTGCAAAATGGCGTCGCGTTGTGACGTGCTGACCAGACTGCCCATACGGATGTTTTCGTTGCGCGGGTCGCCGACGGTAATGCCCTTGAGCTTGTCGGCCAGCGCCGCAGCAACCGCCGCATAGCGGGATTCGGGCACCATGATGCGCCGGATGGCCGTGCATTTCTGGCCCGACTTGATCGTCAGTTCACGCACCACCTCACGTACCAGCAGGCCCATGGCATCGTCATCGGCATCGGGGCCAAGAATGGCGCTGTTGACGCTGTCGGTTTCGGCGTTGAAACGTACGCCTTCGTGCCTGATTTTCGGATGGTCGCGCAACGAGGCAGCGGTGTCTGCCGAACCGGTGAAAGACACCAGGTCAAGAGGATCCAGGGCATCCAGCATGCCGGCGGGCCGGCCGCACACAATGTTCAGGGCGCCAGGAGGCAGGATGTTGGCGTCGATGACGTCTTTGACCATTTCGTGGGTCAGCCAGGCGGTGGCCGAGGCCGGTTTGGCGACCACGGGCACACCTGAAAGCAGTGCAGCCGCTGCCTTTTCCCACAGGCCCCACGACGGGAAGTTGAACGCGTTGATGAACAGCGCCAGCCCATGGGCTGGCACAAGAATGTGCTGGGTGGCAAAGGCGTTGTCACGCGCCAGGGCGTCGGGGGTGCCGTCGGCCATGAGGGCTTTGGCGGTTAGTTTGCTGCCCAGTTTGGCATAGTACGACAGGGTGTAAATGCCGCCATCTACGTCAACGCCGCTGTCGTTTTGTACGGTACCCGAGTTTTTCAGGGAAATTTCAAAGTATTTGTCGCGATTGGCCTGCAGAACCTTGACGATGGCCGACAGCAGTTCAGCGCGCTGGGCGTAGCTAAGCGCACGCAGTGCCGTGCCGCCCTTTTCGCGGGCAAAGGCATAGGCCGCAGCCATGTCAAGGCCGTCGGCACTGACGGTAGCCAGTGTTTCGCCGGTAACCGGGTCCAGCACGGGAGCGCCTGCGCCGGCACCTTCTTGCCAGCGGCCTTCAAGGTAGTTTGCGAGTTTCGTCATTACGGATGTTTCCTGGGCTAGATAATGGTGGGGTGGCGCGCTGCTGCTGTAGTGGCAACCGCCTGGCGGCTTACCGTTTCGTGAATTCAATAGCCCCTTGCGGCAGCAGGTACAGCACCAGGGCTTCGCCCTTGGTAACGGTTGGGCTATGGGCGGTATCGGGGCCGTACACCAGCCAGCCGGCAGGCTGGCCGTCGAAACAGGCGCCATCGTCGACGGGCATGATCAGGTCAATTTCGCCATTCGGGTGACGGTGGTGCGGACCAGCAATATCTTTCATGTCGACAACGTCAACCGAGAACCCGTTAAGTGCCGGTGATGGTTTGATAACGCGGCCATAGCGCAGACCGCCGGCTTCGTATTGGCACATCCAGCCCTCGGCAACGCCGGTTTTGCAGGCGTCGGCAATTTGCCTGAACACTGCGCCGTCTGCAGGGAAAGTGGTGTTCAGATCATCTTGCAAGGCTTTGTCGAGTGGCCGGTTGCCGATATGATCAGTGATGTGCTGGATGAGCTGCTGAAATGTCTCTGTGTTCATTCTTGTGTGTCCTGTTATGCCGGTGCGATAGTTGGGGCAATACGGTGAACGGAACTAAAATGCCGGAGTTCCGGTTCATGCTATCGCGACAAGGCTCAAAATTAGGGCTTTTATTCGGGCTTGTCAAGCATTATAATGCATGCGCGCCAATCCTTAGGGTAAATCTGGGTGAACAATAAAACATTAGGTCAACCGCTTTTGGCCAACGACGAAACCGGCAGCCATGATCGCGATCCCTACCTCATTGCGTTGGGCGAGCGGGTGCGCCGTTTGCGTGCCATCCGTGGCCTGACGCGCAAAGAACTGGCGCGTGCAGCCAGTGTGTCTGAACGCCATCTGGCCAATCTCGAGCGTGGGTTGGGCAATGTCTCCATTTTGGTATTGCTGCAGATTGCCAATGCTTTCAACTGCGCTTTGGCTGAACTGGTGGGTGATGTGTCTACGTCCAGCCCCGAATGGCTGCTGATCCGCGAGTTGCTGCAAGGGCGCTCCGAGCCCGACCTGCAACGTGCCCGCGAGGCGCTTGCCGACCTGTTTTCAGGTCAGGTTGCAGGCGGTAACCGTAACCGTGCCCGTCAGGTAGCAATGGTAGGGT
>JBAYOZ010000305.1:0-2569 GCA_041677965.1 Pusillimonas sp. | reverse complement strand
CTGTTAACGGCCGTTTCCAGGCCGGAGCAGATCCTCAGGAGACCACCATGTCAGCACAAGCCAACCCCGATGTAAACGCCCTGCGTGAACAGTATTATCAGCAGATTGACCGCGAAAGCATGACCCCGCTCTGGGAGGTTCTGCACAATGTCGTCACCCCTGAACCGATTACCCCCTGCGTGCCTCATCTGTGGAAGTGGGATGTCTGCCGCCCGTGGCTTGAAAAAGCCGGCGAGCTGATCACCGCCAAAGAGGCTGAACGTCGGGTGCTGGTACTTGAAAACCCCGGCCTGCGCGGGCAGATTCGTGTCACTCACAGTCTGTACGCCGGCTTGCAGCTGATTTTGCCGGGCGAGGTTGCGCCGGCCCATCGTCACTCCCAGTCGGCGTTGCGTTTCATTCTGGAAGGCAGCGGCGCCTATACGGCGGTGGATGGTGAAAAGGTGACTATGAATGTGGGTGACTTCGTGATCACGCCGTCATGGGCGTTCCACGATCATGGCAACCCGTCTTCCGAGCCGATGGTGTGGCTGGATGGCCTGGATGTGCCGATTGTTGAACTGTTTGATGCCCAGTTCATGGAACGTGGCGCTGAAGAAAGCCAGCACACCGGCACTGATGGCGCCATCAATCTGGCCGAGTTCGGCAATACCATGAAGCCGGTTGAATATAAGCCACGCTCGAAAACATCGCCCCTGTTCTGGTACCCCTACGATCGTACTCGCGAGGCCCTGGAAACCATGAAGCGCCAAAGCCCGCAGCACGATTGCTGGGCTTTCAAATTGCAGTACACCAATCCGGTAACCGGCGGCTGGGCGATGCCGACCATCGGGACATTCATGCAATTGATGCCGGCCGGGTTCAAGGGCACGTCGTATCGTTCCACCGATTCAACGGTGTATGCCGTGGTCGAAGGCAAGGGCCGTTGCGTGATTGGTGGTACGCCGTTCGAGTTTGGCCCGAAAGACGTGTTCGTGGTGCCGTCCTGGATGCCCTACCATTTTGAAATCGATGGCGATGATGCCGTTGTCTTCAGTTTTTCTGATCGCCCGGTGCAGCAGTCGCTGGATCTGTGGCGTGAGCGGGTGGGGTAACAACTGGGGTATGACCGCGCTCTGAAGTGCCGGGCGTCTGGGGTCGTTCGCGTTGGCTGAGCGGGTTGTCGCCATCGGGCGGGTGTTGCCTGCCCCAGGGTATGGCACACCTTTTGCTTGATCTGTGGCATGAACACCTTCATTCATGCCACCTCTGCTTTTGCCACCAGCATGTTCTGGCTTAGAACCCGCGACCAGGACACGCTGACACTGTCTTCGTTGCGCGCCATGCGTGCGTTTCAGGACAGCGATATCTGGCTGGTTGATCCAAAAGTAAGCACGCGCGTGCTCGCGCTGGCCTCATCGCGCACCAGAGTGGTGCAACTTGAGGGCGCTGACGAGGGCGACGAAAAAAGCCGAACCCTGGCGCTGGGACAAATGCGCCGCTACCGGCAAGCCGGCTATTCGGTTGCACGGTTGCAGGCAAGCAGTACCGCCCCACGCCGACAAATTCCTGGCTCACGTTTGCACCTGCCGCTGGCGCCAACCCAGATCGCCCGCGGGGTGACTCTGGTATCGCCCTCGGCGTCGCCCGAGGCAGACATTGACTGGGTGCGGCTGTCGCATACGGGAATGACACTGGTGTGCTACATGGGCGCCAGTACCGTCCGTCGGTTGTATGACGATCTGACCGCCATGGGTTGTCGGCCGGGCTTGCGTGTTACGGCGGTGTATTACGAGACCAGCGCGCTGAGTCGTCATTATCCGGGGACACTGGCGGACTTGCATGTGGACGTACGGGAACGGCGCGTCAGGCCGCCGGATGTGGTCATTCTAAATGGCATGATGCCACTGTAACGATCGTGGTGGTTGTCGCCCCGTCTGGATACCGGCGCTTGAGCGGTTTCAGGGTGTGGGCCAGGTTATGCGCAAACCGCATAGAACCTATAGAAAGATGGCATTATCCGGATGGTTCGGGGTGTTTGTAGACTGGGTCATTAAAATGGCGTTATTGTTGCGCTTGCGCTAAAAAGAACGTCAACGTAAAACACCACCAAGAACGTTAAAGCAAAACATCACTCCGGAGGAAACATGAGCAATAAACCTAAAATCGTCGTTACCGTGGCACCCACGGGCGGCATGGCCAGCAAGAAGCAAAACCCCGCGCTGCCCACCACTCCTGAAGAAATCGCGGCCGACGTTTACGATTGTTATAACGCGGGCGCCAGTGTGGTGGCCGTGCATGCACGCCGTGCCATCGACCAGGAAGCGACCTGCGACCCGGCGGTCTACACCGACATCAATCGCCGCATTCGCGACAAGTGCAACATCATCCTGAACAACTCGACCGGTGGCGGCATCAACGGCGACATGATCCATCAGCTGAATAACGGGTTGTGGGAAATCAAGTTTGAAGAGCGCCTGAAAGGCATGGAAGGCGAAGGCGTGGAAATGTGCACGCTGGACGCCCAGACCATTTGCGCCACCTTCGGCGACAAAGAAATTCTGGTGCCGACCACGCCCAAGCGCGTGCG
>JBAYOZ010000304.1:0-2570 GCA_041677965.1 Pusillimonas sp. | reverse complement strand
TTCTGCGCCCGCGCGTATGGATTTCATCAGGTGCCGTTGCCTTGCGCAACAGTGCGGGTGCGGCGTTGGTCTTTGGTACGGATTGGATACCCGGGCCGTTGCAGATGGTGCTTGAGTCAGAGGGGCATGTGGTCCGGTTGTCGCGTCTGGGTAATGGCCGTTTTGTGGTGGAGCCGTGATGGTCAGGCGTTGCCAGCGCGGTTTTACGCTGATCGAGGTGCTGGTCGCACTGGCGATTGTGGGCGTTGCGCTGGCGGCAAGTGTTCGGGCGTTGGGTGTGGGCGTTGCCGGTGTGCGCCATATGCAGGAACGCAGTCTGGCCCAGCAGGCGGCACAGAATTTTCTGGCCGAACTGCGGTTGCAGGCGATTTTCCCTCCGCTGGGGCGGCGTACCCAGCCCTGTCCCCAGGGCACACTGGCGTTTCGGTGTGAGCACGAGGTCCAGGCCACGCCAAATGCCAGTTTCCGCCGCGTCAGCGTTCAGGTCCGTCTTGATAAAGGTCCAGTGGTTGCGCGGCTGGACGGTTTGGTGTCCCGCCTGCGATGAGTGCTGAGCGTCGGAGCCAGTCGGGCTTCACTCTGATTGAAGTACTGGTGGCGCTGGTGTTGATGGCGTTGGTCAGCCTTGTGTCGTGGCGGGGTCTTGATGCCGTGCAAAAAACCGGCGAGCGTCTGGACGAGCGTGCCGAAGGTATCTTGTCGATGGTGCGTGCGCTGGGCCAGATTGAGCGCGATCTTTTGTTGCATGCCGGGCCCGATGTCTTGCCGGGCCATGCCGGGACCAGGTTGGCCGGTGCGCGGGCAGGCACCATGCAGATGCCGGCAGGGATCCACTGGGATGCCGAGACGGGTTTAAGCGTGGTCCGCTCGGCGGGAAATGGGCGCTGGCAACAGCTGCGTTGGTATCTTGATGACGGTGTGCTGTATCGGGCGACGGGCATGGCATCGTATCAGCTGCCCCTGCCGCCGGTTGACGCGGGCGTTGCGGTGCTTGGTGCTATAGAGGCCATGACGTTCCGGATCTGGCAGCCTGGGTTGGGGTGGCGTGATCCGTCACAACAAGAAAATACCCGGTCGGTCCGTGCCGCCGGGGATGCGGAGGTCACCGGCCTGGAAATTGCCTTGTTTCGCAGCGGGGTGTCCAGTGACCAGCCATTTCGTAAAGTGGTGCTGCTGCCATGAGTGCCCCGGAAGCATGGCGTCAGCGAGGTATGGCCGTGATTGCCGCGCTGTTGGTGGTCGTTGCGGCTTCGGCGATGGCCGCGTCGTTTATCGAGCGGCAGGGGGTTCTGGCGGGTATTCTGATTACAGAGGCAGATCGTAGCCAGGCCGCCTGGATGTTGCGGGGCGGGCTGGACTGGTCGCGGGTGGTGTTGCGTATGGATGCTGCCGACAGCCCGACGACGCGGGCCGACGGCATCTGGTCGCAACCGGTAATTGGTTTGCCGGTAGGTCGGGCCGAAGACCCTGACAGTGCCTTGTTTTCAGGGCAGATCGAAGATGAGCAGGGAAAATACAATTTGCGTAATCTGGCTGCTCGCGCCCGCATTGATCCACAGGCTGTGCAGGGGCTTGAGCGCTTGCTTGAGTCACTGGCTATTGACCCGGCCTTGGCCATGCGTATGGCGCAACGCGTTGCGGCTGCCCAGTTTGGTGAGGGGGTTGAGCCCGGCGCGGTCGGGTTGCGCGGTATTGATGATTTACGTGCCTTGCCGGGTTTCACTGCGCAGATCATCGAGACGTTGCAGCCTTATGTTACTGTCTTGCCCGAAGCCACCGCCATCAATGTCAACACCGCTTCGGCAGAAGTGCTGGGGGCGGTCATTGACGGGCTTGGGCTGGCGGGGGCACGCGCGTTGCTTGTCGAGCGTGACCGGGGGGTGTGGTTTACCAGTCGCGGCGATTTTTTCAACCGTGCCGGTCAGCTGAAGCCCGACGCGCTGGAGCGCATCGAGGTCAGCAGTCATTGGTTTCGCGTAACTGGCGAGGTGACGGTTGGAAATACGATGGTAAGTCTGCAGGCACTGCTGCGACGAAGTGCTCAGGGGGCATCGTCTGTCCGCTGGGTTACCTACTAATAAATAACACCATGAGACAACATTTGCGTGTGGCCTTGCCGCCCCTTTCCCAACTGGTACGTGATTCGATTCTGCCTTTCGTCCAGGTCGACACGCAAGGGGGGGTGGCGCGTGCCGGGCAGGTGTCACTGGCCGAACTCGGTGGACAGTCGGGTTCAGGGCCGGTTTATGCCATCTTGCATCCCGACGATGCCATTGTCGCGAGCACGACGTTGCCTCCGGTGCCGGCCCGCCATCTGGATGCCGCAGTGACTGCCAGTATCGAGCCCATGACGCTGTCGGACATAGACGATTTGTGTGTGGCCCATGGGCCGCGCGCCCAGGACGGTACCGTAACGGTCGCATGGACGGCACGTCGCCCATTGGAAGACGCCTGGGCTTTGCTGGTTGCAGTGGGGGTGAATGTCGTGGCGTTCATTCCGCATACGCTGGCCATTCCAGATACCGATCCGCAGCCTGACCATCCTCTGGAATTGCCGGCCGGGCCGCGCT
>JBAYOZ010000303.1:0-2571 GCA_041677965.1 Pusillimonas sp. | reverse complement strand
TATCACTGGACGAGGTGCGTTCTGCGCTGGCCAATGCAAATACGGTACGGCCGTTGGGCGTGGTCGAAAATGACACGTACCACTGGCAGATCAGTACCGGCGGCCAGATGGACCAGGCACAGCAGTATCGACCACTGATTGTGGCCTGGCGTGACGGTGCCGCCATTCGTTTGCAAGACGTGGCGACGGTTGAGGAAGGGGTCGAAGAGATCTTCAACGTCGGCTTCTACAACGACCGCAAGGCGGTGTTGCTGATCATCCGGCGTCAGCCCGATGCCAACATCATCAAGACGGTTGATGCGATTCGTGACCTGATGCCAACGTTCCAGGCTATGGTGCCGGCACAGGTCGACCTGAAAATTGCGCAAGACCGCACGCCCAGCATTCGCGCGTCCATGGATGAGGCTCTTCTGACGCTGATCATTGCCGTGGTGCTGGTGGTACTTGTGGTGCTGCTGTTCTTGCGAAACGGGCGGGCCGCCCTGATTCCCAGCATCGTGGTGCCGGCATCGCTGGTCACGACCTTTACCCTGATGTGGGCGCTGGACTACAGCCTGAACACCATGTCGCTGATGGCGCTAATTGTGGCCACCGGGTTTGTGGTGGACGATGCCATTGTCGTGCTCGAAAACATCATGCGTTATATCGAGCGAGGCTACAGCCCCTTGCGCGCAGCCATCAAGGGGGTGCGTGAAGTCGGGTTTACCGTGGTGGCCATGAGTTTGTCGCTGGTGGCCGTGTTCATCCCGATTCTGCTGATGTCGGGCATTGTGGGCCGGTTGTTTCGCGAGTTTGCAATGACCTTGTCGGCGGCAATTCTGGTGTCGCTGTTGCTCTCGCTGGTGTTAACGCCGATGATGTGCTCGCGTTTGCTGGGCCGCGATGCCCCGGTGGCCCAGCGTCCGGGTTTGATCGCACGCAGTCTGCAATGGCTGGGTAACGTGTCGGCACGCGGCTATCGCCGGTCGCTGGACTGGGCTCTGGCGCACGGGCGGTTAATGCTGCTGGTGCTGGTGGCAACCATTGGCCTTAATGTGTATTTGTACGTGGTGGTGCCCAAAGGCTTTTTTCCGCAGCAAGATACCGGTCAGTTGCTGGGGTTCTTTCGGACCGACCAGGGCACGTCGTTTCAGTCGCTGCTGCCCAAACTCGAGAAATTCCGCAATGAACTGCTGAAAGATCCGGCAATTGAAAGCGTCACCGGCTTTGCCGGTGGCCGTGGAGGCAGTAACTCCAGCTTCATGCTGATTCAGCTCAAACCGCTTGAAGAGCGCGGGGTCAGTGCCAATGATGTCGTCAACCGGCTGCGTGGCCGCTTCATGAAAGAGCCCGGCGCGCGCCTGACGCTGGTGCCGCAGCAGGACATTCGTGTGGGGGGGCGGCAAGGCCTGGCGTCGTATGAATACACCCTGATGGGCAGTGATCTTGAGTTATTGAAGACCTGGCTGCCGCAGGTGCAGCGGGCGCTGGCAGGGCTGCCCGAGCTGGTGGATGTGGACAGCGATATCGAAGACAAGGGGCGACGTGTCGAATTGATTATTGACCGCGATGCGGCGACCCGTCTTGGCGTTGATATGGCCTTGATTGCCAGTACGCTGAATAATTCGTTCAGCCAGCGTCAGGTGTCGGTCATTTACGAACCCTTGAACCAGTATCGTGTCGTCATGGCGGTTGAGCCTCGGTATGCCGAAGATGCCGAGTCGTTGAAACTGGTGCAGGTGGTCACTACCGATGGCCGGCGTATTCCGTTGTCGGCATTTACCCGTTTCGAGGTTGGCAATGCCCCGCTCAGCGTGCGCCACCAGGGGCTGTTTGCCGAAGAGTCGGTGTCGTTCAGTGTGGCACCGGGTGTTTCGCTTGACCAGGCCACGCGGGCCATCGACGAAGCGGTGGCGCGCACCGGTTTGCCTACCCAGCAGATCCAGGCCATGTTTCAGGGCAATGCCCAGGCCTTGCAGCAATCGATGTCGCAGCAGCCCTGGCTGATACTGGCCGCGCTGGTCACCATGTACATCGTGCTGGGCATGCTGTACGAAAGCTATATTCATCCGCTGACCATTTTGTCGACCTTGCCGTCGGCGGGGGTGGGGGCCTTGCTGGCGTTGATGCTGGTGGGTATGGAGTTCTCGCTGATTGCCCTGATCGGTGTGTTTCTGCTGATTGGCATCGTCAAGAAAAACGCCATCATGATGGTGGATTTTGCCTTGCAGGCCGAGCGGGACCAGGGTTTGAGCCCGCGCGATGCGATTTATCAGGCCTGCCTGACGCGCTTTCGTCCGATCATGATGACAACCTTGTCGGCCATGTTCGGGGCGTTGCCGCTTGTTTTTGCGACCGGGGCGGGGGTTGAGTTACGCCAGCCGCTGGGCGTTACGATTGTGGGTGGGTTGGTGGTCAGCCAGGTCCTGACGCTTTACACCACCCCGGTGGTTTATTTGTATCTTGATCGTTTGCGTCATTGGGCGGCCCGACGGCGGGCCACCCGTCAATCGTCCTGAAAGGTAATCCGTGTATGGCAACCCCGGAACGTGGTTTTCGTGTAGTGGCATCGTGTCTGGCGGCCCTGGCCCT
>JBAYOZ010000302.1:0-2576 GCA_041677965.1 Pusillimonas sp. | reverse complement strand
TTTCCAACGTGTTTTCAAGAGCCACAGGCACATCGGCGAAACGCTGGGCCATGTCTTCGGACGATAGCAGGTACTGTTCTTCGGTGAAGCGACGCGTGCGCTTGGGATTGGCCAGTTGCTCGCCCTCGGCAATACACACCCGTGCCTCGTGGGCCCGGAACAACTCGGGGCGCACAAACTGAACCGGATGGGTCGCAACTACCGGCAAACCCAAGCCCGCCGCCAGCCGCATGGCAGACTGCACGTAGGGCTCGTCGCCGTCGGCGCCAGACCGTTGCAATTCGATGTAGAAGGCCCCAGGGAAACGAGCCGCCCACTGCTGCGCCAGCACCTGGGCCTCGGCGTCACGCCCGGCTTCCAGGGCCTGCCCGATGTCTCCAAGACGCCCGCCCGACAACACAATCAGGCCATCGGCGCCTTCAAGCCATTGCCGTTTGACCTCTGCCCTGCCGGCATACTGGTTCTCGAGCCACGACCGCGTCAGGATTTCGCACAGCTGCAAGTAACCGGCATTGTTCCTGACCAGCAACAGCAAACGGTGTGGCTTGTCGCGATCGGCTTCGTTCTGCACCCAGATATCGCAACCGGCGATGGGCTTGACGCCTTTGCCCCGTGCACTTTTATAGAACTTGATGAGGCCAAAAATATTGGACAGATCAGTCAGGGCCACGGCCGGCTGGCCGAAGCTGGCGACCTGTTTGACCAGATCAGGAATCTGCACGATGCCATCAACCACCGAAAACTCGGAGTGGACACGCAAATGAACAAACGGGGTTGGGGAAGCGGCTTCAGTCATGCGCAGATTGTACCCAGAGAAAAGAGCGTTATTTATGGGCGGGACGGGTTAACGCTGCAAGGTTGCCCAGGCTTTTTGCAGACGCTTGACCGAAACCGGCATGGGCGTGCGCAACTCTTGGGCGAACAAAGCCACCCGCAATTCTTCAAGCATCCAGCGGAAATCAGCCAGTTGAGCATCCGGGGCCCCCTTCAAGGCAGAAAACGCACGCTGGTACTGCACCAGCAAGGGCGCCATGTCGCCCATGAGACGCTTGTCACGGGCCGGGTCTGCACGCAACTTGTCGATGCGGGCCTGCACCGCTTTCAGATAACGCGGAAAATGCGCCAGCTGCGTATACGGCGTGGCACGCACAAAATACTTGCCCATCAACTGGCCCAGCTGACCCTGGATATCGGCATACGCTTCAGCATGCGGCTTGGCCTGCGGCAGTTTTTTCTGCACGGCCGACCATTCGGACAGAATCTGCCCCACCAGTCGGGCGATTTCTTGCGCCAGCAAACCCAGGCGGTTCTTGCCATCCAGACGACGCGCATTGAAGGCGGCCTCATCCTCGGGCCAGGGCTCGGCCAGACACGCCTGCTCAAGAGCGCAATCGATGATCTGGTCGCGCAGTTCTTCCTGGGTACCCAGACTGATATACAACATGCTCATGCGGGTCAGGTCATTCAGGTTTTTTTCCAGAAACTTGACCTGCTCTTTGAGCCCGAGACGAAACAGTCGCAGCAACCCCTGACGATGCAGTGCGCGGGCTTCGGCCGGGTCATCGAAGACATCGAGGTCGCAATGGGTCTGACGATCAACCAAGGCCGGATAGCCGATGACCGACTGCCCCTTGCGACGGATTTCCATGATTTCTGGCAACGGGCCAAATGACCAACCCACCAGCTGTTCGTGGGCAAGCGCCTGGGCAACGTCCTGATCTCGCGAGGCCACCTTCTGGAACGACGCCTGCGCCTGCTTGCCATGCTCGGCCTTGAGCTGATCAAGATTTCGCCCGCCCGACAGCATGCGCCCGTGCTCGTCCACCACTTTGAAGTTCATGAACATATGAGGGGGCAAGGTCTCAAGCTTGAAATCGGCACGACCCGGCCGCACCTTGACCTGCGCCCACATATCGGCAGAAATGGCTTCGAGCAGACTACCCCGTGCTTCCGGATCGCGATCAAACCAGCGATCACAAAAGCCGGCGGCGTAATCGGGCAGCGGCACACAATGGCGACGCAACTTTTGCGGCAACGACTTGAGCAATAAATGGACTTTTTCCTTGAGCATGCCGGGGACCAGCCATTCGCAACGCTGGGCATCAACCTTGTTCAGGGCAAACAGCGGCACCGTAACGGTCACCCCGTCGCGCACCGACCCGGGTTCGAAATGGTAATCAAGCGCCATCTCGACCCCATCCCAGCGGACGGTTTTGGGGAAAACATCGGTGGTAACACCGGCCGCTTCGTGGCGCATAAGGGCATCACGTGTCAGCAAAAGCGTCTTGGCCTGTGCCGCATCCAGCCCCTTCACCCACTTTTCAAGCGTAGCCGTCTGGTGGACATTTTCGGGAATATGCTGGTCATAAAAAGCATAAATGAGACTGTCATCGACCAGAATATCGGGCCGACGCGACTGGTGCTCAAGTTTTTCGATCTTTTCCACCAGCTCACGGTTCTTGCGTACAAAGCTGGCCGTGGTGTCGATATCGCCGGCCACCAGTGCATCGCGTATGAAAATCTCGCGCGCCTGAGCCGGGTCGATCTTGCCAAAGTGCACACGACGTCCGTGATAC
>JBAYOZ010000301.1:0-2579 GCA_041677965.1 Pusillimonas sp. | reverse complement strand
TACATCGAAGACAACCCGGCCAACCAGCGACGGATGCAAGAACTGTTTGACGATATTGACGACGTCAAGCTGGTTTGCGCACACACCGCCGAACTGGGTATCGAACTGGCGTGCTCCGACCCGCCCGACCTGATCCTCATGGACATTGACCTGCCCGGCATGAACGGGTTTTCGGCACAGAAACTGCTCCGTCAGAACCCTTTGACCACCGGCATTCCTGTCGTTGGCATCTCGGCAGACGCCTCATCGCTCAATGTGCGCAAAGCCCGTGAAGCGGGGTTCAAAGACTACATCACCAAGCCGTTTGATCTGACCGCACTGGTACAGCGCATCAGTGAATTGCTTCAGGAATCTGCCGCATGACCGCCATCGTTCCGCTACACACCGATGCCGACATCCTGATCGTCGACGACAACCCGGCCAACTGCGACTTGCTCGATGCATTGCTGGAAGACGCCGGCTATGAGCAGCGCCAGATCATGACAGACCCTCGCCATGTGCTGCCACGCGTCGCGCAGCAACGCCCTGACCTGATCCTGCTGGATGTCCGCATGCCGTACATGACCGGCTTTCAGGTGTTGCAAGCGCTGAACGACGCACACGGCGATGATGCGCCCGCCGTCATCATTCTCACCGCCCAGACCGACGACGACACCCGCTACCGGGCCCTGGCGCTGGGTGTGCGGGATTTCCTGACCAAACCGTTTGACCAGACCGAAGTCCTGCAACGCATCCGCAATACGCTCGAACTGCAACGGCTTATGCGTGAACGGGCCGAACGGGCCTCGCTTCTCGAAACGCTGGTCCATGAGCGCACGCAAGAACTGGAACGCCGCTCACGGCAAGATCCGCAAACCGGTTTGCCCAACCGCATCGCCCTGCTCGAAGCGCTCGATCAGCGCCTGCAGGCCCATATCGATACCGGGGTTTTTTTCATGGCCCTGGAAGGGGTCGATGATGTGGCCCGCTTGCACGGATTTACCACCGCCGATGTACTGGCAGGCGCGTTGGCTGACCGCCTGCGCGCCGTTGTGTCGGACAGCAATGCGGTGCTGGGTGTCTGGAACAGCACCGAATGGGTCGTTGTGTGCGACAGCACCATCGATGACAAAACCATCGGCGCCCTGGCCGACCGGCTGCTGCACAGCTTTGCGACGCCCTTCGACATTGACGGCATGTCTCTGCACCTGGCCGTTCGCATGGGCGTGAGCGCCAGCCTGCCGGAACGGCATGCCGAACAGTTGGTCCGCATGGCCGCACTGGCGCTGCCCAAAGCGCTTGGGGTACGGCAAGGCTACAACCACGACATTGAAAATGCCCTGCAACGGCGCACCCACATGCGTGAAGCCTTGCGCAGGGCGGCTGACAGGCACGAACTGTATGTGGTCTACCAACCCAAGGTTGATCTGATCCAGCAACGCATCATCGGTGCCGAGGCCCTCATGCGCTGGCAAAGCCCCGAGTTCGGGGCGGTTTCCCCGGCAGAGTTCATCCCTCTGGCCGAGTCCAGCGGACTGATCGTTCAGCTTGGCCTATGGGTTTTCGAAGAGGCCGTCCGCCAGCTGGCCACCTGGCGTGAACAGGGATTGGTCGACGCAGCCTTTGGGGTGGCCATCAACGTCGCCGCCGAACAACTGGCCCATAAAGATTTTGCGCAGGTGCTTATCGGCATCCTGGCCAACTATCGGTTACCCGCGGGTCTGATCGAGCTGGAAGTCACGGAATCGGGGCTGATGCAGGATATGCAACTGGCCATGCAACAGCTGAATGTGCTGCATCAGGCCGGGTTCCCGATTGCCATTGACGACTTTGGCACGGGCTATTCGTCACTGGCCTACCTGAAAACCCTGCCGGTTTCGGTGCTGAAAATTGACCGTGCGTTCATCCGCGAAGTGCATACCAGCACGCAAGACCAGCGTCTGACCGGCACCGTCATCGACATGGCCCGCCACTTTGGCTTTCGCACCGTTGCTGAAGGGGTGGAGTTACCCGAACAATTGCACCGGTTGCAGCAAATGGGCTGCGATGTCGGGCAAGGCTATATTTTTGCCCCGCCGCTTAAAGAAGGGGCCCTGATCAAGCTGCTGGAAAGTGACCTTGATCACCTGTTTGCGCCTGACAGCGCAATATCTGCGAAAATCTAGGGTTTACACCTGTTAATGCACGCCTTTTAAGGCCACGGGGTTGCCGGCAAAACCTGCCGCACCCCGGGCCGGAATCTGCCGGATGTCCAATCACACAATTGCCAACGAAGTCGCCCGCCGGCGTACCTTCGCCATCATTTCTCACCCCGATGCGGGTAAAACCACGCTAACCGAAAAGCTGTTGCTGTTCGCGGGGGCCATCCAGATCGCCGGTAGCGTCAAGGCGCGCAAGGCCAGTCGCCATGCGTCATCCGACTGGATGGAAATCGAAAAACAACGCGGTATTTCGGTGGCGTCGTCCGTCATGCAAATGGAATACCGCGACTGCGTGATCAATCTGCTCGACACCCCCGGCCACCAGGACTTTTCCGAAGACACTTACCGGGTGCTGACTGCCGTTGACGCCGCCCTCATGGTCATTGACGCGGCCAACGG
>JBAYOZ010000300.1:0-2590 GCA_041677965.1 Pusillimonas sp. | reverse complement strand
TTCAGTTCCTCTCCCTCTCGTGTCCAGTTTCGCGTATACGGAAACACTTCGGCCTGTACTTGTCTGATGACCTCCCGGGCAGACCATGGAAGGTGTTTCGTATTTGGCAAACCGGTCTGACCGGCGCGCCAGATTTCGCGGGGTGACGTGGCTTTGGTTTGCCTGCTGTACCGGGCCGCACCTGCTCCGGCCCAGAAACCGGATGACAAGGCCCAGGCGGCGTTGTAGCTACCGCCACCTGTGAACCCCCCGCATATCAATTCGCGGGTTGCCGCATCTCCGGCAGCATAAAGTCCGGGCACATTGGTTGCGCAGTCATCTGCGACGACATTCAAGCCGCCGGTTCCCCGGACGGTACCTTCCAGTCGTAGCGAGACCGGAAACAAGTCGGTGAATGGATTGATCTGCCGGCGGTCGAACGAAACAAAAAAATTGGGCTGCGCGGTTCGCATCCAGGACTGGATCTGCGGATCTGCACGATCGAGTCGGGCGAAGACGGGTTCTGTTTGAAGGCGTTGTGCGATGATGCCGCGCCCGCGGGTCGAGCCGGCGCCTTCGATCAGTGTGCCTGTGGCGTCATAGAAGTTCGCCCAGTTGTAAAACAATGATTTGGTAACGGAGGAAAAGGCGGGACCAAGCCCATAGGCATTGGAAAACTCCATGCCCGACAGTTCGGCACCTGTTTCTGCGGCCATCAAAAGACCATCACCGGTCAGGACATTGCAACCCAGTGCACGGCTCAGGAACGCGCATCCACCTGCGGCCATGACAACGGCACCGGCACGAATGCCCCATGTTTCACCGTTCAGGCGATTGATTCCGGTTGCTCCGCCGACGGAACCGTCTTCATGTACCAATAATTCCAGTGCCGGGCTGTGGTCCAGGATTTTTACGCCGGCAGCCTTGGTGCGTTTGCGCATAAGGCGCATGTACTCCGGGCCCTGGAGGGATGTGCGCCGTTCTTCACCGAATTCGTCGACGGGAAAGGGATAACCCCATTCCGCCAACTGGTGAAGGTTTGTCCAGGTTTGCTCCAGAACGCGGTCCATCCAGGCGTGTTCGGCCAGTCGCCCACCCATCTCGTAACGGCTGGCTTTTGCATGCTCACGGGTGTCCTGGTCGGGCTTGACGTACCAGACGCCAGTACCCGAAGGGGCTGTGGCACCGGAGGTACCACAAAATCCTTTATCGACCAGAATGACGCTGGCCCCGTTTGCGGCAGCGCTGATGGCTGCCCACGTGCCTGCCGGCCCTCCACCAATGATAAGGACATCGGTTGCGTGGGTACGCTGTGTATCGCCGGTGTATCGGTTAAGACCTTTTTGTCGCGGTGTGTGCATCGCGCCTCCCTGAAGCTGTGGTTGATGTCAGCTATTCTAGGAAGGAGGCTTGCGAACCGGAACGAAGAGTTAGTGCTAACTTTATTCGGCGCGGTGCAATATGGTTATGCTGACAGGTTCTAAGCCTGAAGAAGGCCGTTTAATGGCTTTTTCCGAACTCTGGATTTCAGGTCAGGATGAAGTTTTTGTTTATGCACAGCACCTGTCGTTGTTCAGCCTTTTGGGGTGTTATTCAATGTCTTCGTCATCGAAGTCATCCTCTGAACTGACCCAGTTATCGTGCTGAGACGTTGACTGTGGCAGCAGTTTGACCTTGACCGGCTTGGCACCCCAGACTTCCTCAAGGTTGTAGTAGCGACGGATTTCGGGTTGCATGCAGTGAATCACGATATCACCCAGATCAAGCAGTACCCATTCACCGGTATCCTGGCCTTCGTAGGCGACAATCGGGATCTTTTGTGCGCGGGCGGCATCTGCAACACTGGACGCAAGCGCCCGGGTTTGACGGTTTGAGGTGCCGCTGGCAATCACGACGCGATCGAACATGCTGGTGATGTCTGTGGTGTTGAACACTTTGATGTCCTGGGCTTTTACGTCTTCCAGGGCATCAATGACGAGACGTTGCAGTTTTTGAATATTCATGGTCTTTTGGTTTTGACTGTGACTGTGACTTTGGCGCTGGTTTTACAGACACCTGTGTGCCTGTCAGTGGTGGTAAAGGTTATTCTGCTGAATATACTCCAGCACTTTGGGGTCAAGCATCGCGTCTGCAGGTTGTCCGGCTTTCAGCAGGCGACGTATTTGTGTGGCAGAAATGGCAATGGGTTCGAAGGGAACTTCGATCAGTGGTTTTTTAAGGGTATCGAGCAGCCAGGCCAGTGGTGCCGGTGTTGTTACGGTACTTCCAGGACGACGTGCCACGACCAGGTGCACATACGTCACGATATCTTCCCACCGGTGCCAGGTACAGAAATTTTCCAGTTGGTCTGCACCGAGAATCCAGAAATATTGCGCTGTACGCGGCATGTTCTCAAGGGTATCAATCGTGTAGGTTTTACCACCACGCATGATTTCTGCTGCATTTGCTGCCAGGCCATGGTGCCCTCGTATGGCCAGTTCCACCATGGCCAGCCGATGGGTCGCTGAAGCGTTCAGGGGCTTGCGTTGCCATGGATCTGCAGCAGGAAGCAGCTGGACCTGGTCAAGTTCAAGTTGCGACAGTGCTGCATTGGCCAGCAAGATATGCGCCC
>JBAYOZ010000299.1:0-2605 GCA_041677965.1 Pusillimonas sp. | reverse complement strand
TCCGTAAGGTACGCCCGTGCGCCGGGCTGAAGTTCTAACATAATGCTCCTAGGTAAGCTTCCCATTGTAGCCGTTTGCCCTGGAAGTCTCTGGACGCTATCGCATATCGGGTAAAGCTTCACACAAGGCAGCATCGGCAGGCGCCAGGTCAGGGCAGTTTATGCAGGTGGTGCGCGGTTTTAGCGGTTGCAGTGCGGCGGGCATGTCGGTAGACACTGTTTTATCAATCGGGCTAATAGAGACTGAAGGCGAGGATTTGTTGCTGCGTTCAGATGCAGACGGCGGCAGGGTTTTCGCAAAGTACTCAACCAGCACCTGGATTTCATAGTGGCCGGTATTGTGTTTTTCGGCGCCTTTGAAGATGGTGAACCGATCACCGCCGTCAGCCAGATATTCATTGGTAACAACACGGTAAATCTGGTCGTCTGTCACCGGGTTCCAGCGGTTGCTAGCCAGGTCCAGCACTTCGGCAGACACCAGCAGGTTGCCTTGGCCATTGGGTTTGCCTTGGCCGCGTTGCCAGTCCCAGGTGTAACGCAGAGTACGGGCGGGTTGCAGCATGCGCCCGCAAATGGGGGTAGCTGTTAACGCCTTGCTTTTACAGTTGGCCGCTTCCCATTGCTGTTCCAGCAAGCGTTTGAGTTGTTTGCCGGTAAGGTCGACATGGACAAGGCGGTTGCCAAAGGGCAAGACATTGGTCAGGGCGCCGAAGGTGACGGCTCCGTCATCAGGTCTGGCCAGTGATGCACGTATGCCACCCGGGTTCATGAAGGCAACCACATTAGGCGCTGATTTGTCGCGGGCAAGATAGCTGTCAAGAAAGGCATCGGCCACGACGTTGCCCAATGGCGTTTCGATGCTTTGGGCACCGCGGCAGTTGCTTAGCGGGGTACCAATATAGCCCTTGATCTCGTTCAACAATTTTGAGGTTTCCTGGTCATAGGCGTCAATGACCTGGCGGGTTGCCGGGTGTTCGGTGAGTACGGCATGGCCCGATGGCAGGGTCTGTGGCGTATTCAGGGCGTTGATGACCGGCTGGGTACGTGCGGTTTTTTCAAGCACGCCTTGACCCGGCGCGATTTTCAGATCGATGTCGGTGACCAGTCGGCCATAGTAGCCAGCCGAGGTGTACAAGATACCGGTTGCAGGGTCGGTGCAAATATATTCGTTGTGCGTGTGTGCGCTGATAACGACATCGACATGGCGCAGCTGGGCCACAATCGGTTGCAGCGGCCCGGTCATGCCGGGGCAAGTCGTGTCGTTGATATATGACGCTTTGGTCTGGCCGCCTTGGTGAATCAGCACGACAATGGCATCAACCCCTTTCTGCTTTAACGTTGCAGCGTACTGGTTGATGGTGTCGGCTTCATCCAGAAAGCCAAGACCCGCCGCGCCGCGTGTTGATTTCCGGGTGGCCTGCAAGGTGACACCGATGAAACCGACACTGGCCGTGCCGAATTTTTTAACCTGAGTGGCGTCGAACAGCGTTTTACCGGTTGCCTCATCAATGACGTTAGCGGCCAGATACGTGAAGCGGGCGCCGCCGAATTTGCCGTCGTGTGTTGACGGGTTATTGACTAGGCAGGTCGATTTCCCCGGAGGAGGGTCGACCCGGCAACCCCCGTATTGCATGCGCAGCAGTTCCTCTTTGCCGGCATCAAATTCGTGGTTTCCCGTCACACTGATATCCAGTCCCATCGTGTTAAGCACGTCAATCGACGCTTCTTCCGACGTCAGTACGGATATGGGTTGGGCCGCGCCGATGTTGTCACCGGCCGAGACAACAACAGAGTGAGGAGCCTGGGCCCGCAACTGGGCCACCAGGGTGGCCAGGTAGGCCGCCCCGCCGGCGAACACGCGCTTGACGTCATCGTTTTCTTTAACAGCGACTGTGGCCGTTTTGTCATTTGGGTCAACCGTCAGCCGACCATGAAAGTCGTTGATGGCGATCAGTTTGACGCTGACAGGTTCGGATGGCTGAGTGAGGTTATGCGCGCAGCCTGCCAGGGACAAGGCGGTGACAAGGCAGAGAAGTGAGGTGCGAATCATTGAGGGCTTTTCAACAGGTCGTGAATTGACCTGTGGGTTGTCAAATGCATTTCTGATCAAGGGAACTATGCGAGCGGTGCGGGGAATAGGCGATGAAATGACAAGATCAGGATTCGAACACGTCGTGCAGCGATTGGGCGTGAATAATGCGGACGACCCAGTGCTGCAGCACGGCGGTGTCGGCGTGCTGCAGACGCTGGTTGGCCCAGTCAGGCAGGTCACCAAATTTTTGCTGCAATAGCGTGTGAAGCATGCCAGCAATTCCGGTGTGGACACCTTGTTCTATGCCTTTCTGCAGCCCTTTTTGCATGCCGATTTCTTCGGCGGCCTGGCGTTCGCGGCGCAGGCGCACGCGTTGAAAGCTGTTGAGTCGTTCCATGGTGTGTTTATCCTCGATGTACTGGGCGGCGTTGTAAAAGGCGTCTTCCAGCGGTTCGGGCAAGGTCAGCAGGGTATCAATGACCAGCATCAAGTGAAACCGCTGGTTAACGCTATAGCCCCAATATTTCAATAGTTTAGCCAATTCCAGCTTGCTGACCAAGCGGGCTTGGTCGGG
>JBAYOZ010000298.1:0-2609 GCA_041677965.1 Pusillimonas sp. | reverse complement strand
GCTGGCGCAACGATGCCGACTGATTGATATACCCCTTGTCGGTAATTTCACCGGCATCCACCGAAGGCGGTGCCGCCATCAGTAAGGCCCGGTCGGCATGAGTGGAACTGCCTTTGCTGGTGGCATGCAGGGCATCCAGCCCCGCCTTGACCCGATCGCGTACGGCCGGGTGCGACAGTACGGTGGAAACGTCGGCATCATCAGCCAACCCTGCCAGGCGTCGGCAGGCCGGAACATTTGGGAAAATAAGGTAACCGACCGAGTTGCGGCCATGACCCGTCACGACAATATCCTGGGCAACGGGAGCCAAATGCTCGACACCCTTGACACGAACGGTACCCACACTGACCCATGTACCGCTCATCAATTTAAAGTCTTCAGACACCCGGCCATCGAACACCAGACCAGCTTCGGGGCGATCGGGATCAGCGAATTTGACCGCGTCTCCGATCTTGTAGAACCCTTCTTCGTCGAAGGCCTTGGCTGTATCTTCCGGTTGCTCGAAATACCCCGGCGTGACATTCGCGCCCTTGACCCGCACCTCGGTCTTGTCGCCATTGGGCACCAGCTTCAGGGTTACGCCGGGTACAGGCACACCAATGACCCCGGAGCGATCGGCCTGAAAGTGGCAATCGGTCGCCAAGGGTGATGTTTCGGTTGAGCCCCAGGCAGTCACCAGTGGTACGGCGTAACCCAATTCCTGGCGAGACAATTCCATCAGGCCGTCCCACAGGTGCTGCGGCAATGCGGCCGCCGCATAAAAAATGACCTGTAACTTTGAAAAGAAATTACGACGCAAGGCCGCGTCTTCGCGCAACGCCGGTACCAGCATGTCGAACGCCTTGGGCACGTTCAAATACAACGTGGGGGCCACTTCGCGCAGGTTGTTGACCGTGGTGTCAAACAGGCCTGGAACCGGCTTGCCACCGTCAAGGTAAAACGTGCCGCCATTGCCCAGAATGATGTTGAAATTATGATTGCCCCCAAACGTATGATTCCAGGGCAGCCAATCAAGCAGCACCGGCGGCTGTTCGGCCAGAAACGGCCAGACTTGCCGCTTGGCCTGAAAACTGGAACACAACATGCGCTGCGGGTTGACCACCCCCTTGGGGTAACCCGTCGAACCTGAAGTGAACAGAATTTTTGCGACTGTATCCGGCGTAATCGCGGCGTAAGCCTTGTGCACGGCCGCCATGTCCGCCTCGACCAGCATGTCAGAAAAATGCAGGGCATCGGCGCTGGGCAATTCGTCATCATCGGCCACCACCAGTTGTGCCCCGTGCAGACCGTCAATCGCTTGCAATGCCGCCTTGAAACGCCCGGCCCCACCCACATAGATAACACCCGGATTGATACGCTGCACCAGATTCTTGAGCTTGGCGTGATCTTGCGACAGCAACGAATACGCCGGGGAAATACCGGAGT
The DNA here is from genome assembly GCA_041677965.1 of Pusillimonas sp. GTDB lineage: Bacteria > Pseudomonadota > Gammaproteobacteria > Burkholderiales > Burkholderiaceae_B > Neopusillimonas. The sequence goes on along the minus strand of JBAYOZ010000298.1, from coordinate 1,184 downwards.
ACGGGATACCCACGTGCATAGCCGCCAACATCAGTACGCCATGGTTCACCTGATTGTCAGACAGCACACAGACGGGCTGACCAGGGCGCAACCCTAATTTGAGCAGCCAGGACCCGATTCGATGAACCTTGTCCAGCGCCTGCCGGTAGGTCACGCCCACCCACAAACCCGCGGGGCTGCGCTCCAGCATGAAGGGGCGATCGGGTGCGTGTTCAGCCCAATACTCAAGATACTCGCCCACACAACGGGCATAGGGCTCAAGCGGAGTGGGGTTCTGGACAAGTGTGGCGCCATCGTCGCGATGCGTTACCTTTACGGCAGGCGTCGCGAACAGCGCGGCTGCCGGGGGCAGAGGCTGGTTCATTGCTGTCTCCTGAATATTATCTGTATGACGGTCAAGGCCGCCTTTGAGGTGACTATACGAAAATATAGTTATCAATGCAATCTATAGTTTAAATTTGCACCTCTGCATGGCACTGTGCAACCGTTATATGCCGCTGGCAAACCCGTGTTGTGGCATCATTATCCGTATGAAAACACTGCCACTTTTCCCGCTGGGCCGCGCCCTGTTCCCCGATGGGGTCATCTACCTCAACCTCTTCGAGGTCCGCTATCTCAACATGATCAAGGCCTGTCTTGACAATGGCACCCCCTTTGGCGTGGTTGCCCTGACCACCGGAACCGAAGTGCGCCGCCCCGGGGTACAGGAAACCTTTGTCGACGCTGGCACATTGGCAATACCCGAACGTATCGACGATGGCTCCGGTCCCACAGGGCTGATCCAGATCCGGTGTACCGGCACGCAACGGTTCCGCGTCAACAGCGTTGAGCAAGGCCAGGCCGGTTTATGGGTCGCCGATGTCACTGTCTGCCCCCCTGAGCCCGACACACTGGTACCCGTCGACCTGAAAGATTGCGCCGATGCGTTGTCAGACGTCATTGCCCAATTACAGCGTGAAAACGTTCCTGCCGAGGCCATGCCTGTTCATCCCCCCTGGCGTCTGGACAATTGTGCCTGGGTGGCCAATCGCTGGGCCGAGCTTCTGCCATTGCCGCCAACAAAGAAAGCCGTTCTGCTCAAAACCGACGACCCGGTTGACCGGCTCGATATGCTGCGTGAGGTACTGATCGTGAAAGGAGCCTTGCCCTAATGACGAACCCGACGCGTTATCGCCCCAAAGTAG
>JBAYOZ010000297.1:0-2629 GCA_041677965.1 Pusillimonas sp. | reverse complement strand
TCGAGGACGACAACATGATCGGCTAGCCGCTGTAATTCATTAGCCGAGTGCGTGACGTAGAGCATGGGGATACGGAATTCATCATGCAGCTTTTCAAGCCAGGGCAGCACATCCTCTCGTCGCGAAACGTCCAGTGAAGCCAGTGGCTCGTCAAGCAGTAAAAGGCGCGGCTGCGTGGCCAAGGCCCGCGCGATGGCCACGCGTTGGCGCTCACCGCCCGACAAACTATCGGGTCGACGGTCAAGCAAGTGCCCGATCCCCAGCAGTGCTATCGCCTCAGTCAGTACCTGACCAGAGTTCGGGGCGGGTCGACGTTTGATGCCGTACTCAAGGTTGTCTTTGACGCTCAGGTGATTGAACAGACTGGCCTCCTGGAAAACGTAACCCAGGGGGCGGCGCCAGGTCGGCCTATTGATGTTTTGACGGTCGTCGTGCCAGATCTCGCCATTGATGATGATAGTGGCCGAGGCCGGTGTTTCAAGTCCGGCCACACAGCGCAGCAGGCTGGTTTTGCCTGACCCGGAGGCCCCAAACAGTACAGTGATGCCTGAACCGGGCAGGATCAGGTCGACATTCAGGGTAAAGCCGGCCCGGGGGAGTGTCAGGGCAATAGCGAGGGTATCGGCGTGGTTTTTGGCCATGGCGTTTTTTCTGAGGTTGTGGCAATCGGCAAAGCCCGGTGTGTCCGCCGGGTGAAAGCGTGTCTATAGCAGGCGAGCGGGTTGACGCCGCAGTGCGGCCAGAGCCAGCAATACAGCAAACGAGAATACCAGCATGCTGGCTGCCAACCAGTGAGCCTGCGGGTAGTCCATCGCTTCAACGTACCCGTAAATCTGGGTCGAGATGACACGGGTCTGGCCCGGAATATTGCCGCCAATCATCAGGACAACCCCGAACTCGCCGACGGTGTGGGCAAAACTCAGGATGGCCGCGGTCAGGATGCCGCTGCGGGCTTGCGGAATGGCGACCGTGAAAAATGCGTTCAGTGGGCTGGCCCCAAGGGTGGCGGCTGCTTCCATCGGGCGTCGGCCCATGGCTTCGAAAGCGTTGTGAACCGGTTGTACGGCAAAGGGTAATGAAAAAATGACAGAGCCGATGACCAGACCCGTGAACGTGAAGGAAAAAATTCCCCAACCCATGGCCTGGGTGAACTGCCCCAGCGGGCCATTGGGCCCCATGGCGATGAGCAGATAAAAACCCAATACCGATGGGGGTAAAACCAGGGGTAGCGTGACCAACGCATGCACGGGCGCATGCAACCGCGAACGTGTATGGGCCAGCCACCAGGCCAGCGGTATGGCGATAACCAGTAACACCACGGTGCTGATGGTGGCAAGCTCAAGCGTCAGCCCGATGGCCTGAAGGGATGCCTGGGAAAGGGTCATGGGTCAACTGTTGCCGTGTCGATGCCGTAGCCGAAGCTTTTAATGATACCCAAGGCTTCAGAGCCGCGCAGCCATTTGACCAGCGCGTGGGCGGCCTGATTGTCTTTGGCCCGGTTGAGTATCACCATGTCCTGGCGTAAGGGGGCATACAGGTGTTGCGGAATGACCCAGTGTGACCCGGTCGCCTCTGTGTCAAGACTGGCGACCTGAGAACCCGCGACAAAGCCTAACGCTGCGTTTTCGGTAACGACGAACTGCCAGGTCTGGCCGATGCTTTCCCCGTAGACAAACTTCGGTTCAAGGGTCTTGGCCAGCCCGAGGGCGTCAAGGGTCTGCAAGGCGGCCTTGCCGTAGGGAGCCAGTTTTGGGTCCGCCAGGGCGATTTTGCTGAAATCGCCGTTTTTCAGGACGTCGCCCTGATTGTCGACCAGACTTGGGTTTTGGCTGTAGAGCACCAAGGTACCAATCGCGTAAGTCTGGCGTGATGCTGCCAAGGCCAGCCCTTCCTTTACCAGTTTCTCGGGTGTGGTTGTATCGGCGGCCAGCAGTACATCGAAGGGCGCACCGTTCTGGATCTGGGCGTAAAAGCGTCCGGTCGAGCCGACCGCGATCTGGAGTGTATGACCGGTTGCCGCCTCAAAACCTGTCGCGATTTTTTGCATAGGCGCACTGAAATTGGCAGCAACGGCGACCGCCAGGGTGTCGGCGCTGGCGGTCTGAGGAACCAGCGCAACCAGGCTGGCGCCGATCGTGAGCATAGAAAGCAGTTTTTTCATGAAATCCTCGCTATTCCAAAAATGAATAGCGAATCGTATCACGATACTATAGGCGTTGTTCCAACCAAGAATAACGTATTTCACCGGAAATCAGGCCGTGACTTTTCTACCTTTTGATGAGCTGCTGGGGTTTGAGGCCAGCGACAAACGTCTGGATATTTTGCGACGGGTGGGCGAGGCTGGCTCCATTTCAAAAGCGGCGCGCTCAGCTGGCGTGAGCTACAAGGCGGCGTGGCAGGCCATAGAAGCGCTGACGAATCTTGCGGGTACGCCACTGATTAACACGGCGGTGGGCGGGAGCGGCGGAGGGGGTGCGGTCTTGACTTCTGCCGGTCAGAAACTGCTGGTTGTGGCCGCTGCATTCGCGCAGGCACGGCAGCAATTACTGGCACAATTGGCCGAATTAACCGATACCGAGGTTGCTGGTGTGACATCGGCGGCGGTTGCCGCAGGGTTACGCACCAGCAT
>JBAYOZ010000296.1:0-2640 GCA_041677965.1 Pusillimonas sp. | reverse complement strand
TGCATGCTGGTGCACCGTACCCTGGCCATGTCCTTGCACAGCGCCTTGCTGGCCGGTCAGCGTAAGGTGAGGGCATGGCAGGCGGATGTTGGTGGTGTTGACGTCGTGTTCAATGCGTTTGGTCACGCATTTTTCAATATCAATACCGTGTACGACCTCGAAAGGTTACGGGGCGACAGCCAGACCGGCGAACACGTAAAAACGTAGCCGGTGCATAAACCTTGCACAGAACGCATACGGGCAACCGGACATGACGTGTTGTCAGGACAGCCAGTGGGCAAAATCGTAGTAGGCGACAACATCGTCATCGGATACCGTGGTATTGACCGGAATACGCGCCAGCCCCGATGCCCAGGGCAGGGCACTGATAATGGCCGAGCCTTGAAGTTCGTAGGGCACCAGTGCCGGCAGCCCTGAACGTGAGGGCTTGCATTGCACACGCAAAAATTCTTCGCGGGTTTCATGAAACGATTTGCTGGTGCGCAAGCGTCCGTAGCTGACCGGGGGGAACAGGTCGGTACGACCTTGAAGCTGTCGTACCAGGGGTGATACCAGCAAGCCGAATACGACGAAGGCCGATACCGGGTTGCCCGGCAGGCAGACCACCGGTTTGTTTCTGACCTTTGCCAGCGCGACCGGCTTGCCTGGTTTCATGCACACGCGCCACAGGTCAAGCGTGCCACCCAGTAATTCAAGGACAGGCTTGACCAGGTCTTTTTCGCCGACTGAAACCCCGCCCACGGTCAGCACCAGATCACATTCGGCCAGCAGAGCCAGGAAGGCGCTTTCAATCGCTTCGTGGGTATCGGCTGCATGCAGGGTTTGGCCAACCACGCCGCCCATCTGCGCGACCAGACCGGCCAGCATGGCGCCGTTCGAGTTGTATATCTGGGCGGGCCCAAGGGGTTGACCTGGATTCACCAGTTCGTCGCCGGTAGTCAGGATGCCGACTTTCAGTCGGGGATAAACCTTGACCTCGTGAATGCCCTGCGAGGCCAGCAACGCGATCTGGCCTGCGTGCAGCACGGTGCCGGTCGTCAGTATTTGCTGGTCTTGTTCAACGTCTTCGCCGCGTTTGCGCACGTGTTCGCCCAGCACGGGCAACTGGGTGATGGTAATGGAACCGTCTTGCTCAACCACGTTTTCTTGCATAACGATTGTGTCGGCCCCGTCGGGCATGACGCAACCGGTAAACAGGCGAATGGTTTGCCCGGGTTTCAGCGCTTCGGGGGTTTGCCCGGCAAAGCACCGCTGCTGAACTGGCAGTGCGCGTTCCGGGGCGTAATCGGCAAAACGGATGGCGTAACCATCCATGGCACTGTTGTCGGCCGGGGGTAAATCGACGCGCGCCGTGATGTCTTCGGCCAGAACCCGCCCGAACGCCGTGGCAAGCGTACAGGTTTCGGTAGCTGAAGGGGCGTTGCCCGCCTCTGAAAGACGGCGCTGGGCTTCATCAAACTCAAGCATGTCAGTATTCATGGTGGTCAACCGGCAGATTCAAGATAATGGGTGGCAAAGTTGCAGGGGCGATGGGTGCTGTCAAGTTGCTCTTTGATAATGCGCTCGAAGGCTGTGCGGCAGGCACCGGTTGAGCCTGGCATGCAAAAGATCAGCGTGTCGTTGGCCCCGCCGGCGAAGGCGTCAGACTGCAGTGTGGAACTGCCGATTTCCAGAAACGACAAATGCCGGAACAGTTCGCCGAAACCGGCGATGGTGACATCAAGCAAGGGTGTAATGGCTGCGGCCGTGGCTTTTTGATGCGAATAGCCTGTGCCCCCGTTGGTCAGAATGACCTGAATGGCCGGGTCGGCAATCCAGGCACTGACGACTTTGCGCAGTTCGTAGATATTGCCGCTGCTGATTTCGCGCTGAACGCAGTGGTGGCCGGCCTCGGCAAGCGCCTGCTCCAGGTAGTCGCCCGAGGTATCGCTGGCGCGGGTGCGGGTGTCTGAAATGGTAAGTACCGCACAGTTCAGATTTATCTTTGGCGTGTCGGGTCTGGCTTTGCTCATGCGGGCCTCGTGGTATCAGACGGCGTATCGGTGCCCCATAGGGCAGTCTTTTCTGCATCAGTTTCGCGTTGCTGTACCCAAAAGCGTTCACCGCTTGACAGCGTCTCGCGCTTCCAGAAGGGGGCGCGTGTTTTCAGGGCGTCGATAATGAACTCGCAGGCCCGGAACGCATCGCCACGGTGAGCGCTGGCAACACCTACATATACAATTTGTTCGGCATTCCCCAGTTCGCCCACACGATGCACCACCACAGGTTCGGGCACATTCCAGCGCTGTTGCGCCTGCGTGCAGATGTCGCTGATTTCACGTTCGCACATGCCGGGGTAGTGTTCAAGAAACAGGGTGCGGGTGTTCTGGCCTTCAGCGTAATCGCGCACATAACCGGTGAACGTGACCAGGGCACCAGCCAGGCCGGCGGTGCGCATGCGCAGCTGTGCAGTCAGGTCAGCGGCGTTGAAGTCATCAGTTTGCACTACAACCATGTCAGCCCCCGGTAACCGGTTCGAAGACGGCCACTTCGTCGCCCGGATTGATAATGGCAGAGGGTTTGACATGGAACTGGTTGACCGCCAGCTTCAGTCGTTTGGCGGGTGCCAGCTGCGGGTAACGGGACTCAAGCTGAACCAGC
>JBAYOZ010000295.1:0-2655 GCA_041677965.1 Pusillimonas sp. | reverse complement strand
TCTGAGGGATGACGCGCAACCGTCAGGGCGTGGCTGGCGTAATAGCCACGGTCGTTATCAGCAATATTAAGGTCGGCTTTGTAAACCGTTGAGCGCAGGGCCATGAGAACCAGGAGTTAGTTTATTAACACAGGCTGCAAATGCAGGGGCCGATTTTACCTCTGATCGCCGTCATGCTTTGCCATCAGCCCCTGCGGCCACTGAACTGGCAAAGCGGTCTTGATCGACACAACTGCAGCAAGGTCTTCAAAACGTCATGCAAGGGTCACTTCATATGTATCATTAAGTAACAGTTCTGGTGTTATAAGCCCCAACCCCCCATAGTGTTCGAGGGGACACTTTTTCCCTTCTAACTAGGATTTACATTGAAAACAGAAATCGGTATTGTGAAATGGTTCAACAACGACAAAGGGTTCGGCTTCATCATGCCTGAATCCGGTGGTAAGGACCTTTTCGCACACTTCAGCGAAATTCAAGGCTCTGGCCACAAATCTCTCGAAGAGAACCAGCGCGTTTCTTTCGTTGCTACCCAGGGCCAAAAAGGTCCTCAGGCATCGAACATCCAGATTCTTTAATTGCCACGCCTGCCCTGACGGGCGGGTTGACGTAGCGATCTAAAGACAAGGCCGAACCCCGTGAAACACGGGGTTCGGCCTTTTTGCATTACCGGGGCCGTACCGTGTCGTACACTTATGACCCGATCACACCCGCCGCATTCATGCCTGTCGCCCATGCCCTCATCAATCAAGACCGTCATTCCGCTTTACGTTTCGCTGGTCATGATCTGGGCACTGACGCCGCTGGCCATTGTCTGGAGTGTTGCCGACATTCCGGCCATGTGGGCACTGGTATTGCGCTTTTGTATCGCGGCCCCGCTGATTGCGATAGTGATGACCGTGTTGCGCATCAGGTTGCCTTTGAACCGCACCGCGCTACATAGTTACGTGGCCGGTTCGTTCAACCTGATTGTTTCGCAGACCTTCACCTACCTGGCCACCAGCTACCTGTCGTCGGGCATGATTGCCCTGCTGTTTGGTTTTGCACCCATCATGGCGGGCCTTATTGCTTTCATACTGTATCGGCAGGGACTTTCCGGCATTCAGTGGCTGGGGATGCTGGTAGCGCTGGGGGGCCTGTATCTTAATACCATGACAGGGCAGGACGTCGGGCTTGAGCCCATGGGTCTGGTATTCATGTTTTTTGCCATTTTGAGCTACACCGTGTCGATTTTCTGGGTAAAACATATCAACGCGAAAGTCGTTCCGCTGGCGCAAGCGTCAGGGTCAATTTTCGTGTCGGTCATCATCGCACTGACCTACATCCCGTTTATCTGGTCAGATCTGCCCGCATCACTACCCGGGGCACAGTCATTACTCGCCATCAGCTATCTGGTGCTGGCGTCATCGATCATTGCCATGTTTTGTTACTTCAACCTGATGCAAAAAGTCTCACCGACCACGCTGTCATTAGCTACGGTGATCACCCCGGTACTGGCCATTAGTTTTGGCATCTTGCTGAACAACGAACCGTTTCGTATCACCATGGTGATCGGTACCGGGCTGGTTATCAGCGGGTTGTTGCTTTATTTTTACCGCGATTTGAAACGCATGCTGGGCAACCGCACATAACGACACGCCCCGTGCATGGCAGAAACCCGAATCGTGCCGCCCGAACCGGGTTACCAGACAGCGACATAAAACAACCCGAAGTGCCCCTGTCAGCACAAAATAACGGCATAATCACAGGTATCACAACAGCACTATACGCTGACTATGCCGCTTACCAGGAAGGGAAACACCATGCCGTCATCGTCCGCAGAAGACGCCGTTACGGAACCCCTGCGCACACCGGTCAACCGACCTGACAGCTGGAAAGAAAAACTTATCTTTGCCAGGGCATTCCTTAGAAACCCGACAGGTATTGGTGCCATCATGCCCTCGGGGTATGCGCTGGCCTGTGCCATCACATCAGGTTTGGTTCCAGGCACTGGCAAGGTGCTTGAACTGGGCACCGGAACAGGTGTATTTACACAACACATGCTGGCCATGGGCTTTGACCCGGCCGACCTGGTTCTGGTCGAGCAAAATGCCAGCCTGGCAGATAACCTTCGCACACGCTTCCCGCGGTCAACCGTGTTGCAAGTATCGGCCCAGGCACTGGCCAGGCAAGATGACTTTGTGTTGTCTGATGTGGCGGCTACGGTTTGCGGGCTGCCCCTGCGCAACATGCGCGACCATGAACACCGCCAAATGCTCGAAGCCACCTTCAAGGCCATGCGGCCCGACGGCAATTTGTACCTGTTTACCTACGGCCTGAAATGCCCTGTTGCACGCACCACCCTTGATGCCCTGCAACTGGTCAGCGTACTGAAAAAAGTCGTTATCAAGAATGTGCCACCGGCTGCGGTTTACTGTATTTCGCGGGTGTCCGGCTAAAAAACATGTCATGACACGCTGGCGCTGCAAACAGGCACACCGCCAGCGCGCGGCCAGCGCCAACGCCTGTGAAACCTGCTCGTCAAGCAACTTGCGATTCGGCAAACCCGTGAGTGGGTCATGGAAGACATCATGCTCCAAAGCCTGCAGCTTCTGCTTTTCCAGGCTGATGTCCTGGTGAGTGCCACACACCAGCAACGGTCGACCCTGATCATCACGC
>JBAYOZ010000294.1:0-2660 GCA_041677965.1 Pusillimonas sp. | reverse complement strand
CCACACCAAGTGCGAACGTTGCTGGCACCACCGTGAAGACGTCGGTGTCGACCCCGACCATCCGCATATTTGCGGACGTTGTGTCGACAACCTGTTCAAAGATGGCGAGCCACGCACACATGCGTAAATCACGCCTTGGCTTTGCGGGCTGGCTGCTGGGGGCTGCACTGATCATTGTGGCCGACCAGATCACAAAGATCTGGTTTGACACCCATCTGGCTTACGGCGAACGCTGGCCCATGCTGCCCTTTTTTGATTTCACCCTGCTGTACAACCCCGGGGCAGCCTTCAGTTTCCTGGCCGAAGGGCAAGGCTGGCAGCGCTGGCTGTTCAGTGCCATTGCCCTGGTCGCTGCCGCGCTGATACTGCACCTGCTCTGGAAAAGCCCGGGCCAGCGCCTGTTTTGTACCGCCCTGATGGCGATTCTGGGCGGGGCCCTGGGTAACCTCATCGACCGTCTTCAACATGGTCATGTCATTGATTTTTTGCTGTTTTACTGGCAACAATGGCATTTTCCGGCATTCAATATCGCCGATATCGCCATTACGTGCGGCGCCATCTTGCTGATTCTGGACGAGATACTGCGCTATGTACGCCACCGTCGCCAGGCCCGGCTTGCCGACCACTAATCTGAAAAAGCGACTTTTCTGCCATGGGTGATCTGGACAACAAACGTATCGTGCTGGGCCTTAGCGGCGGCATTGCCTGCTACAAAACCGCTGAACTGCTGCGCCGCCTGCAAGACCAGGGCGGCGTAGCCGATGTTGTCATGACCGATGCCGCCACGCATTTCATGACCCCGACAACCTTCCAGGCGCTGTCGGGTCGGCCAGTCTATACCAGCGCGTGGGACACGCGCATTCCGAACAGCATGGCCCACATCAACCTGACCCGTGGTGCCGATGCCATCCTGATCGCGCCCGCCAGTGCCGACCTGATTGCAAAACTGGTCCATGGGCTGGCCGACGATTTGCTGACTACGCTTTGCCTGGCCCGTGGGGCCTGCCCGCTGCTGGTGGCACCGGCCATGAACCGCGAAATGTGGGAACACCCGGCTACCCAGCGCAACATCCGCCAGTTGGCCGATGACGGCGTCATTATTCTGGGCCCCGGCTGCGGCGACCAGGCCTGCGGCGAAACCGGCGATGGTCGCATGCTTGAACCCCACCAGTTGCTGGCCGAACTGGTCGCCTTTTTTCAGCCCAAAGTGCTGGCAGGCCGGCATGTCTTGATCACCGCCGGCCCGACGGCCGAACGTATCGACCCGGTGCGGGTCATCAGCAACCGTTCGTCCGGCAAAACCGGTTACGCACTGGCGCAGGCGGCCCGCGAAGCGGGTGCCAACGTTACCCTGGTATCCGGCCCGACTGCCCTGCCGTGTCCTTGGGGCGTAGAGCGTATCAATATCGAAAGCGCTCGCCAGATGCATGCTGCCGTCATGCAGCACACCGGCCAGGCCGACATCTTCATTGCAGTAGCGGCAGTAGCCGACTGGCATGTGGCCAATGCAGCCGATCACAAGATCAAAAAAGTGGAAGGCCAGGCATCGTCCGGCCCGCCCGCACTGCAGTTCGCCCCCAACCCGGACATTCTGGCCGAGGTTGCCGCCCTGCCCGATGGCCCCTGGTGTGTCGGTTTTGCGGCCGAAACTGAAAACCTGCATGAATACGCTGCGGCCAAGCGGCGTCGCAAAGGCATCCCCTTACTGGTTGGCAATCTGGCCCAGGACGCCATGGACGGCGATACCACCACCTTCATTCTGTTCGACGATAACGGTGCCCACCCCCAACCCAAACTGCATAAACTGCAAGCGGCACGGGCCCTGATTCAGGCCATCGCGCAGCGCATCACGTAGCACTAACCTGGCATCAACAGCTGCCCTTCCCGTTCTTCTTCAGGCCTCTCATGGAACAAATCGTTAACGAAATTACCCTGTTCATCAACAGCAACCAGGAATGGGCGGCCTTCATCCTGGGGCTGCTGGCGATGGGTGAGTCGCTGTTGATCGTCGGGGTCGCCATCCCGGCCACGGCCATCATGCTGGTCGTCGGGGGGCTGGTTGGAAACGGTACGCTGGACGCCGGGCCTGTCGTTTTCTGGGGAATTGTCGGTGCTGTGGTGGGCGACGCCATTTCTTACTATATTGGACGTTTACTGGGGCCCAGAATCATTCATCGCTGGCCCCTTAACAAGCAGCGCCGGGCTGTCGCCCGGGCCCGGCACTTTTTTTATCGGTACGGCATGCTGTCCATTTTTGCCGGGCGTTTCCTTGGCCCCTTGCGCGCAATTTTGCCAACCGTCGCCGGCGTCATGAAAATGCGCCACGCGCGATTCCAGGTCGCCAACATCCTGTCTGCCATCGTCTGGATTCCTGTGATGTTGCTGCCGGGCTACCTGACCGGAAAAAGTATCGGTGCGCTGGGCTCAAACGGCACCAACGCCGGGCTGGTCATCAGTTTCGTGCTGTCGGTGGTAATTGCCGTCTGGATCACCCTGGCCCTTATCCGCAAGCGCAAGTCACGCACCATCAACGAAGACGTCTGACCCATGAAAAAAATAGCCCTGAAAGTGCTCGACCCCCGTATGAAGGACTGCCTCCCGGCCTATGCCACCCCCGGTTCGGCCGGGCTTGACTTAAGGGCCTGTCTGGACGAACCGCT
>JBAYOZ010000293.1:0-2672 GCA_041677965.1 Pusillimonas sp. | reverse complement strand
GCTGGAAGGCGTACGCGCCAACAACCTGAAAAACGTTTCGGTTTCAATCCCGCTGGGTCGGCTGGTCTGCGTCAGCGGGGTATCGGGCTCGGGCAAGTCCACCCTGATCCAGGACGTGCTGTATCCGGCCCTGCTGAAACGTCAGGGCAAACCCACCGAGGCGCCGGGCGAGTTCGACCACCTGCTGGGGGCCGAACAACTGGCCGATGTGGTGATGGTTGACCAGACCCCTATCGGGAAAACGGCACGTTCGAATCCGGCCAGTTATGTCGGCGCATTCGACGCCATCCGCAAGCTGTTTGCACAGGCCGAACTTTCCAAAGAACGCGGCTATACGCCCGGCACATTCAGCTTCAACAGTGGCGACGGGCGCTGTCCCACCTGCGGCGGCACGGGGTTCGAACACGTCGAAATGCAGTTCCTGTCTGACGTCTATTTGCGCTGCCCCGACTGCGATGGCAAACGCTTCCGGCCTGAAATTCTGGAAGTCCGCATTGAACACCTGGGCCGTACGGCGTCCATTGACGACGTCCTGAACATGACCGTACGCGAGGCGCTGGACTTTTTCGCCGGCCTGCGCGATGTGCAATGGGGGCTGAGCCCCCTGGCTGACGTGGGTCTGGAATATGTGAAACTTGGGCAGCCGGTACCCACCCTGTCGGGCGGCGAAGCACAGCGGCTGAAACTGGCCGGTCACCTGGCCACGGCTTCGCGCAGCGGCATTTCGTCGGCTCGTGTGGCGAAAAAAGGCAGTCTGTTCCTGTTCGATGAACCCACCAGCGGCCTGCACTTTGATGACGTCGCGCGCCTGATGGGTGCGTTCCGCAAACTGCTGGCTGCCGGGCATTCGCTGCTGATCATCGAACACAACCTGGACGTGATTCGTGCCGCCGACTGGGTCATCGACCTGGGGCCGGAAGGCGGGGATGCCGGGGGCCAGGTCGTTGCCACCGGCAGCCCGGCCGACATCATGGCAAACCGGCAGTCACACACTGGCAAAGCCCTGCACGACTACGAACAATCGATTGTCGGAGGTGGAGGAACAACTGGCGAACATGCCCTGACCGCAGACACGACCGGCGCACTCATCGCACCGGGAAAATCAGCACGGACCAGTACCTACGGCAACCACCCGGACACTGGCAATACGACCACCACGGTGGCCGAACCGGCCATGCCCTATGGTCGCAGCGCTGCACACACCATCGACATCCTGAATGCCCGCGAACACAACCTGAAAGGCATCAATGTCCAGATTCCCCGCGACACCTTCACTGTCATCACCGGCGTTTCAGGGTCGGGCAAATCCACATTGGCCTTCGACATCCTGTTCAACGAAGGCCAGCGCCGTTATCTGGAATCATTGAACGCATACGCCCGCGCCATCGTCCAGCCCGCCGGCAAGCCGGACGTGGATGCCATTTATGGCATACCGCCCACCGTCGCGATCGAGCAGCGCACCAGCCGCGGGGGTCGCAAGTCAACGGTGGCCACCATGACTGAAATTCACCATTTCCTGCGCCTGCTGTACGTCAAGCTGGGGACACAAATGTGCCCCGACTGCAACGTACCGGTGCAGTCGCAAACCGCAGAACAGATTGCCGCACAGCTGATGCGTGACCACAAGGGGCAACACATTGGCATCCTGGCCCCGCTGGTGACCGCACGTAAGGGCTATTACACCGATCTGGCCAAATGGGCCTCAGGCAAAGGCTACACCCACCTGCGCGTCGACGGCGAATTCATCCCTGTCAGCCCCTGGCCACGCCTGGACCGCTACAAAGAACACACCATCGAGCTGCCCGTAGCCGACCTGGTGGTCGACCCGGCCAATGAAACCCGCTTGCGCCAGGTGCTGCGCAGTGCCCTGGAGTTCGGTCAAGGCAGCCTGAGCCTGCTCAGCCCGTTGACCCTGCACCCGCATGCCGCCCGGCACACACTGGACATGCTGGTCGAGAAACCGGCACAAACCCATTTCTCAGTGAAGCGGGCCTGCCCGTGCTGCGGCACCAGCTTCCCTGAGCCCGACCCCCGCCTGTTCTCGTACAACTCGAAGCACGGCTGGTGCACCAGTTGCTATGGCACCGGTCTGCAACTGCACGGGTTTGATAACACCCAAACCGGCGAAGAAACCGCCTGGAACGCGTGGTATGACGGCGAGGCCCAACCCTGCCAGGCGTGCCATGGCGAGCGGCTGAACCCGGTGGCACGTGCCTTCCGCTGGCGCGATAAATCCATCACCCAGCTTACGGCCCAATCAGTCAGTGAAGCCCAGACCTTCTTCAACGGGCTGGTCAGCCGTGATCGCGAAGCCGAAATTGCTCGCGACATCCTGACTGAAATCAAGGGCCGGCTGAACTTCATGGAAGAGGTCGGCCTGGGCTATCTGGCGCTTGACCGCTCGGCGCCCACCTTGTCGGGCGGCGAGGCCCAGCGCATCCGTCTGGCGGCGCAGCTGGGTTCTAACCTGCAAGGGGTGTGCTACGTGCTTGACGAACCCACCATCGGCCTGCACCCGCGCGACAATGAAATTTTGCTCAATGCCCTGGCTAAACTGGAAGGCAACGGCAATACCCTGGTGGTAGTCGAGCACGACGAAGACACCATCCGCCGCGCCGCCCACGTCATCGACATGGGGCCCGGTGCCGGGGTTCGCGGTGGCCGGGTTGTGG
>JBAYOZ010000292.1:0-2675 GCA_041677965.1 Pusillimonas sp. | reverse complement strand
TGCGGGAATCGGCCTACGAGCAATTTCAGACAGCGTTCGACGAGGCCGTCAGAACACTGACCGGAAAGTCACACTTTGAACCCATTATTGAAACCGACGGGTCACTGGAATCGGGCTACGCCAATGCCGACGTGGCCGGCCTGCTGCAACAACAGGTGTGGGGTGCCGGTTTTCCGCCCCCGGTATTTCGCGACACGTTCCGGGTGGCCCACCAACGCCTGCTTAAAGACAAACACCTCAAACTCAGTCTTGAACGTGGCCATCAACGTTTTGATGCCATCTGGTTCAACCACCCGCAAACGCTGCCGGAAACCATCGATGCCGCGTACCGGCTTGACCAGAATGTCTGGAACGGCATGATCAGTGCACAGCTTATTATCGAGTATGCAGGGCCTGCGCAATACTGATGACAGCCCACTTACCACACACCGGCATAGAGGTATGAACGACTGGCTTGACAATACCGTGTGACAGCCCCGTCGCTACGGCAACTTGCCGCTGTCCGTCTTGGCGGCCAGCAAATCCACCAGCAGGCGATCCCGCTCGGGTACAAATGCAGCTTCACTGTGCCCCTGCAGCATCTCGCGCACCCCTTCCGATACCTTTTTCTTCAATTCCGGCGTCATCGACGGGTCACCCAGGTCATGCCACCAGTCTTCAATCGGGCCACCCAGATGATCAAGCAAATGCTCGATACCCGCCGCTCCGCCCGACAGGTGCAAATTCATGAATGGCCCCAGCAAAGCCCAGCGCAAGCCCGGCCCGTGGGCAATCGCCGCATCGATATCGGCCACGCTGGCAACACCCTGATCCACCAGATTGAACGCTTCACGCCATAAAGCCGCCTGTAAACGATTGGCAATATGGCCTTTGACCTCTTTACGCGGATGGATCGGCCGTTTGCCGATATCGGCATAAAACCGCATGGTGCGCTCGACCACCTCGGGCGAGGTCTGTTCGCCACCAATCACTTCAACCAGCGGGATCAGGTGCGGCGGGTTGAACGGATGGCCCAGCACCACACGCTCGGGGAAACGACACTCGCTCTGGATTCGGCTCATGAGTAAGCCCGACGAGCTGGATGCCAGAATCACATCGGCCGGCAAGGCCTGGTCCATCCGGCAGAACAAATCGATTTTCAGGGACTCTTTCTCGGGGCCGTTCTCCTGAACGAAATCCACTCCCTCCAGGGCCTGTTCAAGATCACTGAAAAAAGCGATACGCGTTTTATCAGCCCCCGCAGCCAGACCGATTTTTTCCAGGCTGGGCCACAGTGAATCAATGGCCTGCAACAAACGGGCCTGCGCGTCAGGGCCGGGGTCAGTGGCACGCACAGACAAGCCCTGCGCCAGGAAATAGGCCGCCCAACTGGCACCGATAACCCCGGTACCGACCACGGCCACCGTCTTGATGTCACGCGAAGAAACACTCATGAAAAAACCCCTTTTTCGGTTGAAAACACCTGCGACTGAACCAGTTGCAGCGCTTTTTTGCGCACCGCGGCACCGTCCAGCAGCGTAGTATCGATATCGGCATGCGCCAATGCGTACAAATTACGTCGCGCCGTCAAGGCGCTGACAATGTTGGCCATGGCCTCATCACGCAACTGTGGCGTGGCAATGCGCACATCGTGCTGGGCCATGACACGGCGAAAATGCACGTCAGGCGTTGCATGCAGCCAGACGGTGAAAAATGAATGCAACAAAAGCTCGTACGTGGCGGGCTCAGCCACAATGCCGCCCCCGGTGGCCAGCACCACCCTCGGGTAACGATCAATAACCTGCTCAAGGCATTGACGCTCAAGACGCCGATACCCCGCCTGGCCATAAATGGAAAACACTTCATTGATCGACATGCCCGCCGCCTGAATCACTTCGGTATTCAGTTCGACAAACGGCATGTCCAGGGCGGCAGCCAATGCCGGACCCAACGTGGACTTGCCGGCACCGCGCAACCCTGTCAGGGCAATACGCTGAGACGAACCGGCATGGGGCAATGGCGGCTTATGCTCAAGCTGCGATACCAGCCAGCCACGAATACGGCGCAAGCTGTCCGGCGGCTGTCGCTTGAGCATTTCAACAATCAAGACATAGTCGGGACCAAGGCGCTCGTGATCGGACAACAGCACGTCAATGGATACATTCAACGCCCCGGCCAGACGGCCCAGCACGGCAATCGATACATTGCCGTCGCCCCGTTCAACCCGGGACAAATACGGCATGGAGATGCCCGATTCGGTCGCCAGTTGCTTGAGCGTCATGGCCCGCGCGGCACGGGCCGAACGTACCCGCTGACCCAGGCGGCGTGACAGCCCTGCGGCATCGTCAAGTTGTTCGCGAGTCGCGTTCACCGCTGACCCCGGCTACAGAAGAATCACATCCGGGCCGGGCTCGTCGGCGTACAACGCCTCGACCAGCGCCGCGCGCTGGCGCAACGATGCCGACTGATTGATATACCCCTTGTCGGTAATTTCACCGGCATCCACCGAAGGCGGTGCCGCCATCAGCAAGGCACGGTCGGCATGGGTGGAACTGCCTTTGCTGGTGGCATGCAGGGCATCCAGCCCCGCCTTGACTCGCTCGCGAACAGCCGGATGAGACAGCACGGTGGAAACATCGGCCTCATCAGCCAGCCCTGCCAGGCGCCGGCAGGCCGGAACATTCGGGAAAATAAGG
>JBAYOZ010000291.1:0-2680 GCA_041677965.1 Pusillimonas sp. | reverse complement strand
TGAATGGCGACGCACCGAAAATATCACACAGCACCAGCGTGGGCACACCCGGAGTGGCGGTCAGTGTGTCGACAATTTCAACCAGGCGTTTATCGGGCATGTCTGTGGCCACAACATCGAAAATATCAAGCGCGGGTTCCTGGCCCAGAATATGGCGCGCGCATGACGCCAGCGCCGAAGCCAAGGGGTCGTGCATGACCAGTACGATGCGCGTCATGACCTAGGCTCCGACCGCCCGCTCAAGGGCCTGGGCAAAACAATCGGCCACATCAAAGCCCGTTTGCTCGGTGATTTCAACAAAACAGGTCGGGCTGGTAACGTTGACTTCGGTCAGGTAATCGCCAATGACATCAAGACCAACCAGCAGCAAACCCCGCTTGCGCAGGATCGGACCGAGTGTTTCGGCAATGTGGCGATCTCGCTCAGACAACGGTTGAGCCACCCCACGCCCACCCGCCGCCAGATTGCCGCGAGTTTCACCCGCCAGCGGAATACGCGCCAGCGCATAGGGAACCGGTTGACCATCAATGATCAGGATACGCTTGTCGCCATTGACGATTTCCGGGATGTAACGCTGCGCCATGATGGTGCGCTGCCCGTTAACCGTCAGGGTTTCAAGAATAGCCCCCATATTCGGCTCTTCAGGCTGAATACGGAAAATGCCCATGCCCCCCATGCCATCAAGCGGCTTGACGATAATGTCACGGTGCAAGGCATGAAAAGCTCGCAAACGTGCATTGTCAGCGGTAACCAGAGTCGGTGAGGTGAACTGGGAAAACTCGGTAATAGCCAGCTTTTCGGGGTGATTGCGAATGGCTGCCCCCGAGTTGAACACCTTGGCCCCTTGCTGCTGCGCGAATTCAAGCAGGTGGGTGGAATACACGTATTCCATATCAAACGGCGGGTCTTTGCGCATGACCACGGCGTCAAATTTTGACAGGGCATGTTCGGTTTTAACGCCGCGTGTCGTCCACCAGTCTTTGCCATGCAGGTCAGCACCGGAAACCAGATCAATGGCCGAACTGTTGGCCTTGACCACGCTTTCATCAATGTACAGGTCACCCTGCAGCGCAACACTGATCGAATGCCCTCGCGCGCACAGCGCACGCATCATGGCAACCGAAGAATCTTTATAGGCCTTGAGCGACGGCAAGGGGTCGATAATGAAGAGAACGTGCATGATGTACCTGCGAAAACAAACCCCACCAGACGGCGTCTGGTGGGGATGCGTGACAAAAAGATCAGGAGGCTGAATCGCCCTTCTGTGGTGCCTTCTTGCGTGGGGCCAGAACCATTACCATCTGGCGACCTTCAAGCTTGGGCATGGCTTCTACCTGACACAGGTCAACCAGATCATCGCGAATGCGTTCAAGCACACGCATGCCCAGTTCCTGGTGAGCCATTTCACGGCCACGGAAACGCAAGGTGACCTTGGCCTTGTCGCCATCTTCGATAAACCGCTTAAGATTACGCAGCTTTACCTGGTAATCACCTTCGTCGGTACCCGGACGGAACTTGACTTCCTTGACCTGAATAACCTTTTGCTTGGACTTGGCTTCAGCCAGACGCTTTTGTTCCTGGTACTTGAACTTGCCGTAATCCATCAATCGGCAAACAGGCGGCTCGGCGTTTGGCGCAATTTCGACCAAATCTACTTCGTGTTCTTCAGCGAGCTGTAATGACTCTGCTATTTTTACGATGCCCAGCTGTTCACCGTCGACGCCAATCAGTCGCACCTCGGGAACACGAATTTCACCGTTGATGCGATGGTTTTTATCGGTTGCGATATCTAGAACTCCTTGGTAATTAACAATTATTCCTGCCCGACCTGGCGCCGGGAGGCGATATCATTTTGCAGAACACTGGCAAAATCTTGCAGAGGCATTACCCCCAGGTCGACGTTGCCGCGACTGCGAACCGCCACCGTGCCGTTATCGCGTTCTTTTTCGCCAACGACAAGAATGTACGGTATTTTTTTCATACTGTGCTCACGGATTTTACGAGTGATTTTTTCACCGCGCAAATCTGCACAGACCCGCAAGCCTTGCTGCTTGAGCTTTTGCACCACTTCTGTGGCGTAATCGGCATAGTTTTCAGAAATACAACACACCACCGCCTGCTCGGGCGCCAGCCACGGCGGCATGGCGCCGGCATGATTTTCGATGAGAATACCAATGAAACGCTCGAACGACCCCAGAATGGCCCGGTGCAGCATGACCGGTGTCTTGCGCTGGTCGGAGGCGTCAACGTATTCGGCCCCCAGACGGGCCGGCATGGAAAAGTCAACCTGAATGGTGCCGCACTGCCAATGACGGCCGATTGCGTCCTTCAGGGTGTATTCGATTTTCGGGCCATAAAAAGCGCCATCGCCTTCGCTGACTTCGTAGACACAACCCGTACGGTCAAGACTTTCCATCAGGGCCTGCTCGGCCTTGTCCCAGACCTCATCGCTGCCGATGCGTTTTTCAGGGCGCGTTGCGACCTTGTACAAGATTTCGGCAAACCCGAAGTCGGCATAGACCTTTTGCAGCAGTGCCGTAAAAGCCGAGCATTCGTCTTGCAGCTGGTCTTCGGTACAGAAAATGTGGCCGTCGTCTTGCGTAAACCCGCGCACGCGCATCATGCCGTGCAACGAACCCGAAGGTTCATTACGATGACACTGACCGAATTCACCATAGCG
>JBAYOZ010000290.1:0-2681 GCA_041677965.1 Pusillimonas sp. | reverse complement strand
GGCGGCTGGCCCCCCAAGCGCACCATCAATGGTCTCAGGCACAACACCATCAACAGCAGCCAACACGCCCACAACGGCGTCTGCGGCCGGCATGGCCGTGGCTGTTGCGGTCTTTGCCAAGAGATCCGGCAAGACGGCAGGCTGGTCAAACCACACCGCCCGCACCCCCATTTTGGGAATACGCCGGGGTGCCTTGCCGGCCGCCGCGGCCGCACGCGGATACCCATGCTGCCGGCGCAGTGTATTGCGCAGCTTGGACAACAACGCATCGTTTTGCGTGATTGAAAGGTCAGAGGCACGCAGCGCCGTAACGGCAGTCTTGCCACCGGCCCCGCCGCACACCACCACCGGAACCTGCCGGCGCCGGGCCTCGAGAATCATTGCCAGCTTGGCCGACATCTGGTCAGTGCAATCGATAATGACATCGACATCGGCCGGAAAAATGACGCTCACGTTATCGGGGTCGACAAAATCATCAACAACCACGACACGACAGGCCGGATTGATGCCCACGACCCGGTCGGTCATGGCCTGCACCTTGGACTGCCCCAGGGTCGCCGTCAGGGCATGCAATTGCCGGTTCACGTTTGATTCTGCAATGTGGTCCATGTCGATCAGGGTCAGGGCGCCGACACCGCAACGGGCCAGCGCTTCGGCACACCACGAGCCTACCCCGCCCAGGCCGGCCACCGCCACATGGGCACCTTGAAAAATTTCCGGTGCGGCGTCACCATACAGGCGTGACAGCCCGGAAAAGCGTCGTTCAGTATCAACAGGTTCTGTAATTTCGGTCATGACGTCGTGGTATCGCGATTCAGGTCGTATTACTATTAGAGCATGGCCGATTCGCGGCCCCTGATGTTTCCTGCAAGTATCGTGACACATTCTCTGCCCTTTTCGCCCCCCGGCAACATACCCAGCCCGCACGCCTTCCGGCGCCTGACTGACGACGAGCGCCGCGCGTCCATGCTCGACTACATGAGGCATTGGGAAAAAGGCCATGACCTTTGGGTTTTCGGCTACGGTTCACTGGTCTGGCGCCCCGAGTTCGACTACGTTGAGCGCCGTCTGGCGCTGGTACGCGGTTATCATCGCTCGTTGTGCCTGTGGTCGCGCATCAACCGCGGCACGCCCGAACAACCCGGTCTGGTGTTCGGGCTGGACAACGGCGGCTCATGCCGGGGCATGGTGTATCGTGTTGCAGGCAAACATGTACCTGATGTACTTGATGAGCTCTGGAAACGCGAAATGTCCAGTGCCGCTTACGTACCGCGCCACCTGAACTGCCATACCCATCAGGGGCCCGTCGGGGCACTGGTATTTACCATGGACAAGACCAAAGACGGCTATGTGCGGGGCCTGCAAACCCCGCAACTGGTCGATATTGTCCGTAGTGCCAGCGGCTCGTACGGGCCATGTATTGAATACGTTATTGAAACCAACCGTGCCCTCAAGGGTGCGGGTATCCACGACCACAAGCTCGATGAGCTGGTCCGCCACCTGAACAGCGCCCAAACGCCTGATCACAACCCAAATTAAAAAATGTCCATTGCCGATATCCGCCAGCAGTACCGTAAAGGTGTGCTGCTTGAAAACGCCATCGCCAACAACCCGTTCGACCAGTTCATGCTGTGGTTCGATGAAGCCTTGAAAGCCCAGGTTAACGAACCCAACGCCATGACGCTGGCCACCGTTGCCGACGGTCAGCCTTCGGCCCGCATTGTGCTGCTGAAGGGGTTTGACCAGCAGGGGCCGGTGTTTTTCACGAACTATGACTCTGACAAAGGCCGCCAGCTTGCTGAACAGCCCAACGCGGCCCTGCTTTTTTTCTGGCCGGAACTTGAGCGCCAGGTTCGCTTTGAGGGCCGGATCAGCAAAGTATCGGCAACAGAATCCGACGAGTACTACCACAGCCGCCCGCTGGAATCACGCATTGGCGCCTGGGCATCACCGCAAAGCCGGCCCATCACACGCGCCGATCTGGACCAGCGCGTTGAAGAGTTCACTGCCCGCTTGGGTCAGGCCCCCGAACGCCCGGCGCACTGGGGCGGCTATCGCCTGAGCCCGGTACGCGTCGAGTTCTGGCAAGGCCGGCCGTCGCGCCTGCACGATCGGCTGTGCTTCGAGCGCCAGACCCACAACGAGTGGACACTGCAACGTCTGGCCCCCTGACACCCTGTAACTTGTAACACCACAATGAACGATTACATTCTGACCCTGTCCTGCCCTGACCGTATCGGTATCGTGCACGCCGTAACAGGCTGGCTGCTCGACATCCATGGCAACATTATTGATGCCCAGCAATTTGGCGATACCGAAACCGACCGCTTCTTCTTGCGGGTTCATTTCAAGCTACCGCAACATCATCCGGTTGAAGCACTGCAAGAACGGTTTTCCAGCGTAGCCCGAAAATTTGAAATGCAGGCCAACTTCCATGATGCCCAGCGCAAGTCACGGTTGCTGATTCTGGCCAGCAAACAAGGCCACTGCCTGAACGACCTGCTGTTCCGTACCCATAGCGGCCAACTCAATGTGGAAGTGGTAGGTGTTGTATCAAACCACAATGACCATGCCGGCATGGCGGCCGCCTACGGTCTGCCGTTCCATCACCTGCCTGTTACACCGGAAACCAAACGCGACCAGGAACAGAAAATCCTGGACCTGGTTGATGCCGAAAAAAT
>JBAYOZ010000289.1:0-2690 GCA_041677965.1 Pusillimonas sp. | reverse complement strand
CTACAAGGCGCTTAAATCCGTACTCGACGGATCGCTCAGCGCCTCGGGCGACAACGTTCTGATTTACGCCACCTCGAACCGCCGCCACCTGATGCCCGAATACATGAGCGAAAACCTGGCCGCACAACATCAACCCGATGGCGAAGTGCATCCGGGTGAAACCGTGGAAGAAAAAATATCGCTGTCCGAGCGCTTCGGCATCTGGCTGTCGTTCCGCCCGTTCCGCCAGGACGACTACCTGGACATCGTGTATTACTGGCTCAAGGAACTGGGCTGCCCGCCGGAACAGATCGAAAACTCGCGCCTGGAAGCGCTTCAATGGGCACTGGGGCGCGGTTCCCGTTCGGGTCGGGTAGCACGACAATTTGCACAGGACTGGGCCGCACGCCATGTCTAAACCCGAGATTTTTGTTGCCGCAGGCCTGATCCTTAAGCCTGACGGGTCGCTGTTACTGGGTCAACGGCCGGCCGACAAGCCCTGGCCCGGCTGGTGGGAACTGCCGGGCGGCAAGATCGAAGCGGGCGAAACCGTACTGCAAGCCCTGGCGCGCGAACTGAAAGAAGAAATCGATATCGATGTCACCGAGGCCCGCCCGTGGGTGAACTATGTCCATGAATACCCCAAGAATATTGTCCACCTGGCCTTTTGCAAAGTCACGGGCTGGACGGGGACGCCGCGCGGGCTTGAAAATCAGCAACTGGCCTGGGTCAACCCCAAGGGCCCGATCCATGTCGGACCCTTGCTGCCGGCCACAGAGCCACCCCTGCACTGGCTTAAATTGCCCGAGCGCTACCTGCTGACCTCGATCAATACAACCGAAAATCTTCACCCCTTCTTGCAGCAACTTGAACAGGCCGCCCGTCAGGGGGTGGGCATGGTGCAGTTTCGTGAGCCTGCCTGGGCCGCGCAGCCCGGTCAAACCGCCGCACTGGAAGCCGCATTCCAGGCTGTACTGGCCGCCTGCCGCGCACATGGCCTGCTTTGCCTGGTGAACAGTACCCACCCCACCCACTGGTGGACACAGGCCGATGGCGTTCAGGTACGTGCGCAAGACCTGGCCAGCATCAACCGGCCTGCATTGAACGTCAAATGGCTGGGCGCCTCGGTGCATTCGGCAAACGACCTGGCATTAGCCCGTACCGCAAGAGCCGACTTTGCGGTGCTTGGCCATGTGTTGCCCACCCCCTCGCATCCGGGGCAAACCGCCTTGGGGTGGGATGGATTCGAAACACTCGCCCGACACGCCGGAATGCCGGTATACGCCATCGGCGGGCAATCGGAAAGCACGTTGAAACTGGCGCAGCAGAACGGGGCGCACGGCATTGCAGCCCTACGCGGATTATTGCCTTAGCGCGCCTTATATCATCCGGGGTGGGACAGGTTATGCTCGCCCATCGAGCCGCAACCCGGTCGAGCGCAAGATTAATCACCCTGCCCGTCGGGCTGCCAGCCACCGCCCAGTGCTGCAATCAGTTGCACACTGGCAATCAGACGATCAGCCCCCAGGCTGATCGCCTCGCGCTCGGCATTCAAGGCCGAGGTTTCGACCTGAACCACGCTTAAATAATCAATCAGGCCCGCATCGTACTGGTTACGTGTCAAACGCAGCGACTCGCGAGCCGCCGCGAGGGCACGGCCTTGTGTCGCCTGCTCACGCTCCAGACTGGCAAGGGCGACCAGATAGTCTTCGACTTCCTGCAACCCCGTCAATACCGTCTGACGCCAGGCAGCCACTTCGGCATCGTATTGCGCACGCACCTGATCGACCCGTGCGCTGCGCGCGCCACCGTCAAGCAAAGTCGCCGCCAACGACGGGCCCAGCGACCAGAAACTGAACGGAGCCGTGAGCCATTGTGCCCACTGACCGCTTCGAAACCCGCCCTGGGCCGACAGGACCAGATCGGGGAACCAGGCGGCCTGGGCCACCCCGATTTCGGCATTCGCCGACGCCATGCGCTGCTCGGCCGCTACCACGTCGGGCCGACGCTCAAGCAACTGCGAGGGCAAACCCGCCGGAATCGCTGGCACATCGATGGCGATACGGACGTCGTCCAGACGAAACTGCGACGGTGCTTTGCCCAGCAACACTGCCAGCGCATTTTCCAGTTGTGCCCGCTGCCGCTGCAGGGCCAGCATCTGGGTCGTGGTATTTTCAAGCTGCGCCTGAGCCGACGAGACATCCAGCTGAGACACCACCCCTGCCGCGTAACGATTACGGGTGATCTCAAGCGAACGCTGGTAGGCCGCCAGCGTCTGCGCCAGAAGACGTTGTTCGGCATCGTTGGCCCGGATCTGGAAATACGTCTGGGCCAGGGTCGATTGCACACTTAACCGCGTGGCGGCCAGATCGGCTTGTGACGCCGCCACTTGCGCCTGATCGGCCTCGACACCGCGACGAATGCGTCCCCACAGGTCAACCTCCCAGCTGACATTGCCGCTAATACTGTATTCACGCCGGGGTTCGGCCTGACCCGACCGTGACCGCGTTACATCGGCCCCAAGCCCTGCGAACGGGAAAAACTCGGCTCGACTGCCCGCCAGCAACGCCGCCGCCTGACGGTACTGGGCCCAGGCGCGCGCAATGGTCTGATTCGACTCCAGCGCATCACGCATCAGCGCATCAAGTACCGGGTCATTGAACACGGCCCACCAGTCGGCACGCACGGCAGGCATGGACGTGCCTGTCTGT
>JBAYOZ010000288.1:0-2705 GCA_041677965.1 Pusillimonas sp. | reverse complement strand
CAGCCGGCGGCGTGCGCGGGCCAGTGGCGCTGACCTCGGGCTGCGCGAACTGGCCGCCGCATTAAGTGACCCACAGCGTCCCTTATCGATCCGTGTCACGCAGGGTGATGCCACCCTGACCCTGACCGGAAAACGAACCTCTGCCACCTGACCAGAACCGACACTCATGAATGCACCTGCACCCTTCCCTTACCTGAACTTACTGTACGAAAAACGTGACGCCCTGGCCATTCTGACTGATCTGGCCCACGCCAACGGCTGGATGCTTGATGTGGATGGCTGCCTGGTCAAAACCAGCAAGGCCGGCGGTGCCGGCGGCAAGGCCATTGAAGGGGCTGCCCAGTTGCTTGACTGGTTGCGCCGCAACGAACGCGATTTTGTAATCTGTACCAATGCGTCACAGCGCACTGTCGCAACCTATGCGGCCCACCTGCGCGACATCGGACTGGACATTGCCGATCACGAAATGATGACCGCCGCCACAGCCGCCGGCGACACCATTGCCCGTGCCCACCCGGGCGGGCGGGTGCTGGTGGTCGGCGACGAAGGCATGATCGAAGCCGTACGCAGTTCCGGGCTGGAGGTCGTTCCCCCTGACACCACCAATGCCGACGCCGTCGTGGTCGGTGCCGCCGACAATTACACCTCGGCCAATCTGAATGCTGCCTGCCTGAGCATCGCCGACCATGGCGCCCCCCTGTACACCTCGGTCGCCTCGCCGTGGTTTCATGGCGGGGTCAAACGCAGCATTGCCGTGTCATCGGCCATTGCCCGGGCCATCGCATCAGTCACAGGCGTACAACCCATTGTCTGCGGCAAGCCCTCGAAAGAACTGGGCGAAAGCCTTCGCACCCGCCTGGGCGGCGGCAATGGCCGTATGGTCATTGTGGGCGATGCCACCCAGGCCGAAATGGTACTGGCCCACGGCATGGACGCCATGAGCGTGCTGGTGCTCAGCGGCGCCACACACGCCGGCGACTTGCCCGGTTTACCACCAGACCAGCAACCCCACTGGGTGGCCCAGGATGTGGGTGAACTGATCGACCAGTTGCGACCCATCATTCCCTGACCGCCTGAACCACCACAAAAACCCCCAGATCGCGCCATATCCAGAGCACGACACTTCCAACAGGAGACAACCCAATGAACGCACCCACAGACCGCTTCCCCTACCTGCATGAAGCCAAAGCACCCGCCGGCGCCGAAGGCTGGGAACGCATGTACCCCTATTTTCTGGTTTCCCAACCCGAAGGCCGTGACTTCGAGCAGGACCGCTTCTGGTTCGCAGACTCCATGCACTGGTCTCGCGCCGTTCACCCCTTCGACAGTATCGGAGCCGAAGCGGTCTACTATGGCTGCGGCGTCAATGGTGCACGCAGCATCGTTTTGCCTGCAGCCCTGGGGCTGGACGTGCGCATGGTCAATGGCTTCGTCTACATTTGCCCGCAAGCGGTTTCCGACCCTGCTGAAATCCAGCGTCGTCTGGCCCTGTTCCAGGAACGCGCCGGGCACTACTACAAAAATTGGGATTCGCTCTACGCGAACTGGAAAGAAAAAATGACCACGGCCATTGACCGGATGAAGTCATTGCAGTTTGCCAACCTGCCCGAAATCGAACCCATCGAAATCGTGACGGAAGGCCAAGGGCGCTCGGTTTCGTGGGATCTGGTCGAAAACTATCACCGGCTGGTCAACGACTTTTTCCTGGTCTGGCAGTACCACTTCGAAATGCTGGGCCTGGGTTATGGCGCCTACCTGGTGTTCTTTGATCTGTGCAAAAAGGCATTCCCTGAAATTCAGGATCAAACCATTGCCCGCATGGTGGCCGGGGTTGAGGGCATGGCATTTCGCCCTGATGATGAACTGCGCCGCCTGGCCAAACTGGCTGTCGAACTGAATGTCGATGCGTCCATCACAACCAACGACCCGGCCGATACCATTCTGGCCAACATCGCCAGACACGCCAACGGTGCGCGCTGGCTGGCCTCGCTGGACGAGGTGCGTGAACCCTGGTTCAACTACTTCGCCGAATACGGCTTCCTGCACGACCAGGAAACCTGGAATGAGAATCTGTCCATTCCGCTGCAGGCGATCAGCCGCTACGTAGAACTGCTGCGCAACGGTGAGGTCATTGACCGCCCGGTCGAGCAACTGCACGAAGACCGTGATGAAATCGTGGCCGAATACCGTGCCCTGCTGGCTCCTGATGAGGTTCAGGCGTTTGATGAGGCGCTGGCCCTGTCCCGCAATGTCTTCCCCTACATTGAAGAACACAACATCTATGTTGAACACTGGAGCCATGCCGTGTTCTGGCGCAAGGTGCGTGAACTGGCTGACGTTTTCGTTGCTGCAGGCTTTTTCCGCCAGGCGGATGATTTTTACTTCCTGAATCGCTTTGAAATCGACCAGGCGCTGTTCGACATGGTCGAGTCCTGGGCCATCGGGGTGCCGGCACGCGGGGTCCAGCACTGGGCACGCGAAATCGATGCCCGTCGCAAAATCATGACCGCCCTGCGCACTGAAACGGCCGCGCCGGCGTATGGCACCCCTCCGCACGAAGTCACCGACCCGTTCGCCATCATGAACTACGGGGTCACCACCGAGCGCGTGCAGCAATGGCTGGCCCAGGCCCGTGGCGGCAACACTACTGCCCTGCAAGGCATCGCCGCTTCACCCGGTGTGGTTGAAGGCATCGTTCGGGTCAT
>JBAYOZ010000287.1:0-2729 GCA_041677965.1 Pusillimonas sp. | reverse complement strand
GTAAATGGCCTTGTTTTCCTGATGACCTCGTTCGTCCAGGGTAGAGTAGAACCCGCTAGCCTGCATGGACGAGTTGAACGTCCATTCGCTCCAGTCGGCACCGACGGTGAAGGCGTTTTCGATATCACCCCATTTGTTTTTAAGCAGCAGGCGCGGCGATACCGTGACGACATGGCCATCGGCCTCGCGTGATCGGGAGCCCCATGGGTCCTGGTAAAAAGAAGACTCGGTTTTGTCGCGGTAGCTGGCGTCCAGCGCCAGGGTGACGGCCCCCAGGTTTTTTTCGGCGTGCAGGGCGTACAGGTGGCCACGACTGTTCAGGTAGTCGTCGGGGTTGCGTGTGCCGCGCCGGTCCGTCTTCAGCTCCGCTTCAGTGCGTGCACCGGGCAGGCGGGTTTTCTGGTTGTCGGCGGTAAATGACAGCGCGACGTAGTCTTTCTGGTTGCCGAATCGCAGTTCGCCGCTGACGTTATCGGTTTTGGCGCGGTTGTTATCCCGATAGTTGTCGGATTCGTAATGTTGCGCGTCCAGTCGCATGCCCCAGTGCTCGCCGCCGACCTGGATGCCGCCGCGTGCATCGCGTGCGTTGTGGCTGCCGGTCTGGCCGAACAGGTAGCCGCCCAGGGGGCTGCCAATGGGCGATTTGGTGATGACGTTGATGGTGCCGGCGGTGGCGCCGCTGCCGTATTGCACCGCTCCGGACCCGCGCAGGATTTCAATGCGTTCGATAGATTCGATCGGGATGGAAGACAGACGTGCGGTGCCGCCTTCAAAGTCACTCAGGCGCTGGCCATTGAGCAGAACCAGGGTGTTCTGGTCACCGGTCATGCCGAATCCGCGCAGGTCCAGGGGCGAGTCGGGCAGGCCGGTGAAGTTGATGCGGGTGTAGACGCCGCCCAGTTTGTTCAACGCTTCAGAGACGTTGGTGGCGGTGCTGTCGCGAATGTCGTCGGCAGAGATAACCTGGGTGGCAATGGGCTGATCTTGTTTGGCCGATTGGAAGCGTGAGGCAGTGACGACGATGGGGTCAAGCAGGCGTTCTGCGTGGGCAGATGTGAAAAGTGCCATCGACAGCAGGGCTGCCAATGGGGTGTGGCGAATGGTCATGGTGTTCCCTTTGCGGCAAGCGACCCCGCATGCCGTGGTGTGTGAGTGGACATGCCAAGGGGGGTAACTGACCATGACGGCGCGCATGGGCCGTGACAGCCGGTGTCAGGTCCCCGTGACATGTTGCCGTGTGGTTTACAGGCCGGTATCCGGGCTCACAAGTCTTGACGCGCCGCCTTCCCGGGGGGTGAAGCCCAGTGGCATTGTGGCGTGCCCGCACTTGTTTACCGTTGCGGGGGCAGCAGCGGGTTGGTCTTTGTGTTGGCTAAAGACGCACCGCTTTCCCGTTTAACTGTCATCGCGGTGATGACAGCACCTGAAACGGGGCAGATTATACATGGGTGAACCGGGGCGCTTGTTGTCAGGGCGTGATGGTGTTTGATGTGTGGGGCTTTGGGCGTGCGTGTCGTTGTTGCGTGCGCGGCGGGGGTGGGGGGGGGGTGAGCCCTGCGGGACAGAGCCCGGTCCCTTCGGGACTTCCCGCCTTGGGGGCCGTGGCCGGGGCGGGCGCTAAACTCGCCGGCTCGACCTGGTGGGTCGAAAGCGCCGGCTCAGACACCGCGCCCTTGCCTCCCCGCCCATGGTCCCCAAGGCGGCGGGCTCAAGCCCTTGTTCACACCCCATCCCCACCCGCGTGGGGTACGTGATGTTGGGTGCAATGGTCAGGGGCTTAGCGGTTGTTCAGTGAACTGAAAGGGGAAAGACGGGCTTGAATTTCAGGCGTTTTGTGCATGCAAGAGCGAATCGCCGGCCAGGACCGTTCTTCGCATTTCTTCATGCTTGTCGTGCAGCGCCAAATACTTTGCTTCGGATGCGGCGGCCCGATCAGCCGTCCCGCTGAAAGAGGCCCGAACATAGTCGTGATACCAAATTGACTCTGTTGTTGTGAGTCCGACGAACCGCTCTTTTCCGTCTTCATCGGTCGAGAGTGCTTTGATTTCCGTAAGGTACGCCCGTGCGCCGGGCTGAAGTTCTAACATAATGCTCCTAGGTAAGCTTCCCATTGTAGCCGTTTGCCCTGGAAGCCTCTGGACGCTATCGCATATCGGGTAAAGCTTCACATAACGCAGCAACGGCATGGCCTGATGGCAGGGTCTGTGGTGTATTCATGGCGTTGATGACCGGCAGGGGAGGTGCGAATTATTGATGGGCTTATCGATTGCGGTAGGGCTTCAGGACGAACGCAACACATCATTCAAACTTCGGGCATCGAGCACACGGTCGATCCACAGGTTTATCTGCTCGGAAGTCGCTGATTCAATCTGTTGTGCAGCATGTTCGGAAAGTGGACCAAATCGTTTGACCAGCAGGCGTTGCAGAGCCAGGGCTTCGCCTTTCAGCAGGCCTTTTTCCAAGCCTTTTTCCAAGCCTTTTTCAATTCCCCGTTGCTCGAATTCTTCGGCCCAGGTTTCAAAGCGTGCGGTCAGTGTCATTTTCAGCTCCTTCAAGTCGTCGATCTTGGGCAGTACTACGGCATATTTGCTTCGGCGCAGCACCACGGCACGAATCCAGATGGCAAAGATCCGGCGTAGTTCCGGGTTGTCGGCCAGCCAGTCGTTCAATAAATCGATCAAGTCAAACAAGGCCTGACTGCTGGCCGGGTGTTCAACACGAATGATGGC
>JBAYOZ010000286.1:0-2736 GCA_041677965.1 Pusillimonas sp. | reverse complement strand
GGCCAGTGCCATTGATAATGCAATCGGTACGCCAATGGCGGCCAGTAACAGTAAAGCGGCCAGGCCAATGAACAGGCTGGATGTCATCATGATGTTTGACCCTTTTGTGTGGCCCGGGGTGCGCCGGTAATGGTTTGAAGCCAGAAGCGCAGGGCTTGCACCAGAAAAATCAGTGCGGCAGCAACAGCACACACGGCAATGAACAAGGCTATGGGGGCCAGTGGAATGTTCAGAAACGGGGTGGTGTCGCCATAGCGGGTCGTTGACAACGCCTTGTCGGCAATACGCCAGGCCAGCAGCCCCATGCCGGCCGCGCTGATGGTTGCAACCAGCGCATTGGTCAGGGCCTTGACGCGCCCGCGGGCGGCGTTGCTGAGGTAATCGAGCCGGATGTGCGCGTTGCTGGCGGTCACCAACGGCAATGCGGCAAATACGCAAACACCCATGGCCAGCTCGATGATTTCGGCGGCGCCAGGGATAGGGGCATTGAACAGATAGCGCCCCGTGACATCAATCAGCATCAGGAACATGATGCTTGCCAGGGCGATGGCGGCACAGGCCCCTGCAAGGGTCTGGGCCATCAGGGCCAGACGGTTGCGTGGGGGCTCCGGTGATGCGGGTGTCTGGTTCATGGTGTGTCCTGGCAAGAGGGGAAGGGAAGCGGGATTGATGCGTGTTGGAGATAGTTCCGGTTCAGTTGCGCGGTGTCCGGACAGCCCAGTTGCGTCAGCGCGTCTTTGTATTCACTGTGCAGGATATCCAGCGCACTGCGTACGCCACGTTCTCCGGCACTGGCCAGGCCGTAAAGGGTTGCCCGCCCGATCATGACGGCACTTGCGCCCAAGGCAACGGCCTTGGCGATATCGCTGCCGCGCCGGATGCCGCCATCGATCAGCACCTCGAAGCCGGGCATGGCGGGCAGACGGGCCAGGGTTTCCAGGCTGGTGCAGGCGTCGTCCAGTTGCCGTCCACCATGATTGGACAGTACGACACCGTTGATACCCATGGCCTGGCAACGCCGGATGTCGTCGGGGTGCAGTACGCCCTTGACCAGCATTTTGTGCGGCCATTGTTGCCGGATGGCGTCCAGTGCCGACCAGTCGAAACCGGCATCCATGGATCGGCTGAGCAGTGCGGCACGCGCGGTGGCGGTTTGAGCTTCGGGGGTATTGAAGTTGCCCAGCACGGGCTTGCGGTGTCGCATGTAGCGCCATGACCAGCCCGGGTGGCTGAGGCCATCCCAGAGGGTGCGGGGTCGCAGACGCACCGGTAACGCAAAATGGTTGCGCATGTCGCGTTCGCGTTTGCCGTTGACGACAACGTCGACAGTGACCACCAGGCATTCGTAACCGGCTGTTTTGGCGCGCTCGACCAATGACCGGGCCAGCGTGCGTTCAATCACGTACAACTGGAACCACAGACGGCCGCTGGCCTGGGCGGCAATATCTTCCAGGGGCAGGCTGGACGCTGTTGACAAGGTGAACGGGATGCCACTGTGTTGTGCGGCCTTGGCCAGGGCCAGATCCCCGTCGGGCCAGAGCAGCGAGTTCAGCCCGGTTGGCGCGATCACGGCCGGAAAGGCGGCGTCAGCCCCCAGCACGGGGGTTGAGGTGTTGACGTTGCGCAGGTCCGTCAGGCGCCGAGGCATAAAACGCCAGTGCCGGAATGCATCGGCATTGGCCTGAAGGGTGCGTTCGTCTTGCGCACCACCCGCCATAAAGTCGTAGACCATGGCGGGAAGTTGACGGCGGGCTTGCCGGTGAAGGTCTTCGATGGTGATCCACGTCATATGACGGCAGGCGTTGCCGGCGCTGAACCGGCGCAACGCGTGTCTCCTGTTTTATTTGTTTTGCTGTTTTATGTGGTGTTTATTATGTCGCCCTGATTAATATAAGACAATAAAACATAACTAATAGATGACATAAGAAAAATGAATGTTGATGACGTAGATCTGAACTTGCTGCGCTTGTTCGACGCAATCTATACCCGCCAGAAGATCAGTCTTGCGGCAGACGCGCTGGGTATCAGTCAGCCAGCAGCCAGTCAGGGTCTGGCAAGGTTGAGAATCATGTTGGGGGACCCGTTGTTTGTTCGAGCGCCAGGGGGTGTGCGGCCTACGCCGCGCGCCGAACGCCTGGCTGTATCGGTACGCAACGCACTGGAAATTCTCGATCAGGGTCTTGCCGATGCCGACGGTTTTGATCCGGCCCATTCGCAAAGGGTATTTCGTATCCAGATGATGAGCGACATGGGTGAAGAGCGTTACCTGCCCAGGATGATGCAGGAAATTGAGCAGCACGCGCCGGGTGTCCGGGTGGAAACGGTGGATTTGCTGCAGACCGACCTGTCGCTGGCCTTTGACAAGGCCCAGGTCGATTTTGCGTTTGGCTCATTGCCGCGCTTGCAGGGCTGTCATTTGCAACCGCTGTTCGATGACCGCTATGTGGTGTTCTTTCGTAAAGACCATCCGGTGCTGAGCCACCAGAATGGCAGCAGTCCTCCGGTGTCGGTGTTGCAGTCACTGGAGTTCGTGGCGGTGCATACGCATGCCGATACCTCGCGCATCCTGAAACTGCTGGGCCTGGAGGGGCGCTTGCGGTTGGTCACACAGAATTTTCTGTCCTTGCCGTTTATCGTTAGTGCGACCAATTTGTGTGTGCTGATTCCCGGCAGTACCGCGCGCGTGTTCAATCGTGACGGAGGGTTTGGCACGATTACACCGGATTTGCCGCTGGG
>JBAYOZ010000285.1:0-2739 GCA_041677965.1 Pusillimonas sp. | reverse complement strand
GGAACCGGTGTGTTGTTGCGGGCAGCCAGTTCCGCCTTCATGCGTGCATCGCGTTCGGCCGCCTTTTGTTCGTCGGCGATACAGATGATGCTGCCCAGTTCCTGGCTGAAGTTAATGTAGTGCTTGGCGTGCTCGATGCGCTCGGTGGTGTAGCTTTCCAGAATGTCCATGTCGAAACGGCCCTCCAGAATGCCGTTCAGGCGCCAGCCCAGTGCGACAGCGTCACGCACCCCGGCACACATGCCTTCGCCGGCGAACGGAGGCATCAGGTGGGCGGCATCGCCGGCGACGGCGCAACGGCCTTTGTGCCAGACCTTGGCCCAGCGGGCCTGGAAGCGATAGACGGCGCTGCGCTCAAGTTCTGCGTTTTCAGGCGTCAGGCCCCAGGGCTTGAGCAGCTCCCACGCACGTTCGGGTTTCTGCATTTCTTCGGGTGACTCACCGGGCAACACCATGTATTCCCAGCGACGGCGACCGGGACCGCCAGGCACGATGGTGGTCGGTCGCTTTGGGTCGCACAGCTGCCATTGGGCAGGAGACATGTGCAGTTCGGTCTTGGGGATCATGTCCAGAATCAGCCAGTCGAAGAAATAGCCCTTGTCTTCGTTTTCGATACCGAGGCTTTCGCGCACAAAGCTGTTGGCCCCGTCGGCACCGACCACAAACTTGCCGGTCAAGACACGGCTTTCGCCATTAAGGCCGGCCTCTTCAGGGTTGCGCTTGATGGTCAGGGTTGCATTTTCAAGGGTTTGCGACAGGGCCACCGCCTGCCAGCCACGGTACTGGGTAATGTTGCTGAAAGTGTTGACGATATTGCCCAGGCGAACCTCAAGGTCGGGCTGGTTGAACCAGTAGCGGACGCGCCAGCCCGAGGCCGATGTGCTTTGCCAGTCGACGATCTGGATGTTTTCGCCATCCCGGTTTTTCCAGTAATAGAGCTCGTCGTGGTAGCTGATGGCGGGGTCGTTTTCAGAGTCGATGTCGAGTGTGGCCAGGATACGGGCAATTTCGTGGTCATACGTCACGGCACGCGGGCGGCCATACGCTTCGCTCCACCGTTCGACAAGCGTGACGTGCTTGTTGCGTTTGGCCAGCAAAATTGCCAGGAGGAGCCCGACCGGGCCGCCACCCACGATGATGACATCGGCGTCAAAGGAAGTAGTTTGGGATGTGGTCGGATTGACCATGAATGTCTCCTGTTGCAGGGCTGTGCCACCTGGCACAATCTTTGAATTTAAACCGGATGTGAATTTAAACCGAAAATGAATGACGTTCATTTAGTGTTTTCCCTAGTCGTTCAGTGATATGTCCTGGATCGCCAGAGGGTGATGACAATGGCGCAGGTTGTGGGGCCACTGGTCTGCTGGTGTGGTGACTGGCTTAAAATGGCGGTCGTCTCGATATATCAAGGGCGTTTGAATGACCCAGAAAATTGAAGCCCGGCAGGGGCGTGTCGCCCGGCGTCAAGAGCGCAATCGCGAAGCGCTGATACAAGCGGCCAGTGCCGTGATGTCCGAAAAAGGCATTGATGCCGCAACCATGCACGAAATTGCCGAAAAGGCGGATGTCGGTGCGGGGACGGTTTACAACTACTTCAAGTCCAAAGATGATCTGGCCGTCGCTGTGCTGGAAAACATGATGCACAACCTGGCATTGCGCATCGAGGCGGTCACCGATACCTTTGATGACCCGGCACAGGTTTATGCCTACGGTGTGCGAACCGTGGTTGAGACCGCGATCAACGACGTGCGCTGGCGGCAGTTGCTGTATCGTTCCGAGGTCATTGCGAATGCGCTGTATCAGCGCATGGGCCCGTTTGCCATTCGTGATTTGCGCCGTGCTGCAGATGCGGGGCGTTTCCGTCTTTCAAATCCGGAATTGATCTGGCGTTTGACCTGCCATGCGATTGTCGGCATCGGTCTGGCGGTCACGACCGATGAAGTGTCGCCCGATACGCTGGATCAGGTCATTGTTCGTTTGCTGTGCATGACGGGCATCAGCCTTGATGCCGCACTCGAGCTGGCGGGTCGTCCGCGGCCGGCATTGGCCGCCGAGCCGAGTCAGGTCAAAGATCACGAGGGGCGCTCTGGCTGATTGGGCCAAAGGGCCGTTCTTGCCCAGTGTGCACCGGCTGCAGGTTTAGCGGCCGGGGTCGATTTTTTTGAGCCCCATGTTGCTGGTCCAGCGACGTTCATAATTGTTGGCGGCAAACTCGGCCACCATGAACTCAATAAATGCCCGCGTTTTGGCCGGCAAATGCTCGCGCGTTCGGTAAGCCATATTGATATGCAACTGGGGCAGCAGCCAATCGGTCAGCAAGGGCAGCAGGCGCCCCGATACCAGGTCGTTGTAGACAATGTAGCTGGGCTGGACCAGAATGCCCAGACCGTCCAGTGCCGCTGCCCGCAAGACTTGTCCCTCATTGGACTCAAGCACGGCGCGTAGTTTGACGGTTTCATGATGGCCGTGTTGTGACAGCAGCAGCTCATGGGCCCGGTTGGCGTGGGTGTAGACCAGAAAATCATGTGTCAGCAGATCGTCGGGTGTTTTGGGTGTGCCGCGTTGGGCAACATAGGCCGGTGAGGCGCACAGAACCCGGTTTGTGGTTGCCAGTCGACGTATGGTCAGGCTGCTGTCGGGCTCGAACTCGCGTGTTCGTATGGCAATGTCCAGATGGTCGTCGGGGCCGCTGCCATAACGATTCTGCGTTTCCAGCAAAACGTCCAGTCGCGGGTAGAG
>JBAYOZ010000284.1:0-2762 GCA_041677965.1 Pusillimonas sp. | reverse complement strand
GCCATCCAGGCGCCCGTATTACCTGCTGAAATGCAGGCGTCGGCCAGACCATCTTTGACAGCCTGAACGGCAACCCGCATGGAGGAGTCTTTTTTGCGACGCAGGGCAACCTCGACCGGATCGTCCATGAGGACGACCTCGGAGGCAGGCAACACCTGATACCAGTCGGACTGTGCGCAACCCAGCTGCGCAAGCTGGGCTTCAATTGCCGCAGGATCACCCGCCAGCAAAAAGCGGGTATCGGGATAGCGCTGCGCAAACTGGTACGCCGCCGTAACGGTGACCGGCAAGCCGACATCGCCGCCCATGCAATCGACGGCGATTCTGATACTTGACATCGACATTAAGCTAGCAATCTGGACAGATCGCTGAACGAAACCTGATTATTCGTCGTTTTTGGTTTTAATGACTTTGCGGCCACGGTAGAAACCGTTAGGGCTGATATGGTGGCGCAGGTGCAATTCACCGGTGGTGGGCTCGATGGCCGTGGGCGGTGTAGTCAGAAAATCGTGCGAACGATGCATGCCGCGCTTGGACGGGCTTTTTTTGTTTTGCTGAACGGCCATGATGACTCCTGAAAGCGGGGGACTGCAAATAGAACCCCCGCAGGTTGGTTTTTAAAACTTAACGATTCTGTTTCAGTTGCGCCAGCGCCAAAAACGGCGATGGACGCTTTTCTTGCACGACAGGCTCTTCGGGCTGCACCAGCGGCGAACCACCAGGACAGACGTCGTGGCGGGGCACATACGGCACCGACAGAATGAGCTCGTCTTCGATAAAGGATAGAACGTCAAAGCGACGTGAACCCAAAATACGCTCGAGGGCATTTTCGTCGTCGTTTTCATCTTCGAGGTCGGACTCGTGAGCAACCAGTTCAACCTGATCAACGACATCGACTTCGTATTCGAAGGGCTCGAGACAGCGCTGGCATTGCAGCACCGGCTTTGCCGTGATGGAAACTTCGAGGAACGACTGCCCCCCGGTATTGCGCCACCCTTTCAACGACCAGTTAACGTTACTTTGGGGCTGCGAAGGCAAACCCTCGCAGAACCGCCCAAACCCCGTTAACACTGCCTGACCACTTAACGTGGAACCAAGCCGGGTAAACTCGGCGGTATCAATGTAGCGAACGCTGTCTGAACACATACCTTGAGCCTATGGCGTTAACCGCCTACCGGGAAAACATTAGATAATACCGCCTT
Source organism: Pusillimonas sp. (assembly GCA_041677965.1). Classification (GTDB taxonomy): domain Bacteria; phylum Pseudomonadota; class Gammaproteobacteria; order Burkholderiales; family Burkholderiaceae_B; genus Neopusillimonas. The sequence goes on along the minus strand of JBAYOZ010000284.1, from coordinate 1,560 downwards.
ACCGACAACACCGTCAAACAGTTAACCTGAAACCTGACATCATGCGTCTTATTCTGGCATCAAGCTCACCGTACCGAAAAGAAATGCTGCAACGACTGGGCCTGCCCTTCGAATGCATTTCCCCCGACATTGACGAAACCCCCATGGCCACCGAACGCCCGGCCCAATTGGCGCTGCGCCTGTCAAAAGACAAAGCGGCAGCGGTTGCCGCACAACACCCAGGGGCAGTTGTTATCGGGTCAGACCAGGTCGCGACCTTTGACGGCCAACCCATCGGCAAACCCGGGTCATTCGAACGCGCATTCATTCAACTGCGCCAGCTGAGCGGCAAAACCGTTGAATTTCACAGCGCGCTATGCGTCACCGGCAACGGGCGCACCGAACTGGACGACATCGTCACGCACTGCACCTTCAGAACATTGTCAGACGACGAAATCAGCGCCTACCTGGAACGCGAAACACCCTACGACACGGCCGGCAGCGCCAAAGCCGAAGGCCTGGGCATCGCACTGATGGACAGCATGCGATCAGACGACCCCACCGCGATTATTGGCCTGCCCCTGATTGCGCTGTCGCGCATGTTACGCTCTTTCGGCCTTAACCCCCTGACGTTCCGGGCCTGACGCCAAGCCCCAGGCATGCCAAGCCTGAGCCTGATCAACCACCCGCAACGCCCGATTACTGACCCTGTCTTGAACACCGCAAACATGACCCGCACCCTGCACCTTATTCCCGTCAGCCTGGGCGACGCGCCCGCGTCGCGCTGGTTGCCCGCCGACGTCCAGGCACTGGCCGGCAAACTGGACACCTATATTGCCGAAAACGCCAAGACAGCGCGCGCCTTCCTGAAACAGATCGGTACTGAAAAGCCGCTGCAGGAAATCACCATTCACACGCTGGGCAAAAACACCAGGGCCGACGACATCCGCCAGTGGCTTAAAGCCCTGCCAGCCGACGGCCAGATCGGCCTGGTGTCTGAAGCAGGCTGCCCCGCTGTTGCCGACCCGGGTGCCCAGGTGGTGGCCATGGCTCATACCATGGGCATACGCGTCGCGCCGTGGACAGGGCCGTCTTCCATTTTGCTGGGCCTGATGGCCAGCGGCCTGGACGGCCAGCGTTTTGCCTTTCATGGCTACGCCCCGGTTGATGCGGCACAACGCGCAAAACAGCTGAAGCAATGGGAAAACGAATCACAAAAACTGAACCAGACCCAGCTGCTGATCGAAACGCCCTACCGCAACAGCGCCATGTTCGAAACCCTGACGCAAAGCCTGAAAGGTTCAACCCGCCTGTGCGTTGCACGGTCGTTAAGTACCGACCAGGAATGGGTGCAAACCCGAACCGTTGCCGACTGGAAGTCGGCGCCGCCGCCCGACCTGAACCGCCAACCTACCCTGTTCCTGTTCCTGGCCTGACACCTGTTCAGCCCGCGCGCTGACGGGGCCTGGTCCGACGCACCCACTTCAGCATCCAGCACCAACGCGATGCCAATGTAGATACGCACATCGGCAAAATCATTTTTGCCGATGTGCGTATCTACATTGGCATCGCGTTGGTGCT
>JBAYOZ010000283.1:0-2769 GCA_041677965.1 Pusillimonas sp. | reverse complement strand
GGGCGAGAATAGCACTCAATCAATTTACCTACTCTACGGATACGACAGGAGCAGTTCATGTCGAAATTGCGCGATGACGGCGGGTCGCTGAAACGCAAGGGGCTTTGGGCCCTGGCTGTTTTAGCCATGGTGGCCGTTCTTGCCTGGTGGTATTGGGGCGGGTCTACGCCGTCACCTGCAGGTGCGCCTGTTGCCGCGGGTTCCACAGGTGGGCCGTCGCGCGTTTCCGGGGCGGCTGCGTCAGGTACCTCCGGGCGCCCTCAGGTGCCGGGCGGGCCGGGCGGCATGATGGGCGCCATGGCGGTTCCTGTTCGTGTGGCAACGGTTGAGCAGCAACCGATCAGTACGCTGTTTACGGCAGTCGGTACCGTCACGGCATTTAATACGGTTACGGTGCGCAGCCGGGTGGATGGTGAGTTGCAGCGTATCTATTTTGACGACGGGCAAAAGGTCAAGGCGGGCGATGTGCTGGCCCAGATTGACCCGCGTCCGTTTCAGGTGGCGCTTGACCAGGCGCTGGGGCAGCAGGCCCAGAACCAGGCCCAGCTTCAAAATGCCCGAAGCGACCTTAAGCGTTACGAGCAGCTGTTTGCCCAGAACTCACTGGCACGTCAGCAGCTGGAAACCCAGCGTGCCCTGGTTCAGCAATATCAGGGGGCGCAGAAGTCTGACAAGGCCAATGTTGACAGCGCCCGTCTTCAGCTTGAATTTTCAAAAATCACTGCGCCGATCAGCGGCCGGCTGGGGCTGCGGGTTGTTGACCAGGGCAACCTGATTTCGTCGGGCAGTGCCGAGGGCCTGGTCGTTATTACACAGACTCAGCCGATATCGGTGTTTTTTTCCTTGCCCCAGGCCCAGTTGCCGGCCGTGCTTGAACGGTTCGGCAGTGGCCAGCCATTGCAGGTTGATGCTTTTGATGGCGGTTTCAATCGCAAGCTGGCACAAGGCACGCTTGAGGCCATCGACAACCAGATTGATGTCGCAACAGGTACGGTGCGTCTGAAGGCCCGGTTTGACAACGACGATGATGCCCTGTTCCCCAATCAGTTCGTGAATGTCCGGCTGCGCGTCAGCACCCAGGGCAATGCGCTGGTCATCCCGACGGCGGCCGTGCAGCAAGGGTCGGCGGGGGCGTTTGTGTATGTGGTGGGTGACGACGACACCGTCACGGTGCAGCCTGTAAAGACGGGGACTATCGAGGGCCGGCGTGTTGCGGTGGTTGAGGGGCTGGTCGCCGGTCAGCGTGTGGTGACCGAAGGCGTGGATCGTTTGCGGGCAGGCACACGCGTCCAGATCATCCAGCCCTGAGGCCAGGCCCGTGAACATCTCCCGTCAGTTCATCTTGCGGCCGGTTGCTACCACGCTGGCTATGCTTGCGGTCTTGATCGCCGGGGTTCTGGCGTACCGGTTGTTGCCGGTGTCGGCCTTGCCGGAAGTGGATTACCCCACGATTCAGGTGTCTACCGGCTACCCCGGCGCCAGCCCGGATGTCATGACGTCGCTGGTGACGTCGCCGCTTGAGCGCCAGTTTGGTCAGATGTCGGGCTTGACGCAGATGTCGTCCACCAGCTCGGCAGGGGCTTCGCAAATTACCCTGCAGTTCGGGCTCGATGTGCCGCTGGATGTGGCCGAGCAAGAGGTGCAGGCGGCCATCAATGCCGCCTCCAATCTGCTGCCCAACGATTTGCCGGCCCCTCCTATCTACAACAAGGTTAACCCGGCCGATACGGCGGTGATCAGTCTGGCGGTCACGTCGCCCACCTTGCCGTTGCATGAGGTACGCGACCTGATCGACCTGCGGGTTGCGCAGAAACTGTCCCAGATTTCGGGTGTGGGCCTGGTCAGTATCGCCGGTGGCCAGCGACCGGCCGTGCGTGTGCAGGTTGACCCGCAGGCGTTGTCAGGACAGGGCCTGACGCTGTCTTCGGTACGTTCGGCCATTCTGGCCGCCAACGTCAACCAGCCTAAGGGCAATCTGGATGGCCCGGAGCGTTCGACAACCATCAATGCCAACGAGCAGCTCAGTTCGCCGGAAGAATACGAGGCCTTGATTCTGGCCTACGAAAACGATGGCGCATTGCGCCTGGGTGATGTGGCCCGCGTTGTCCGTGATGCCGAAAATCTGCGCCAGGCGGCCTGGCTGGGTACGACGCCAGCCATTTTGCTCAATATCCAGCGCCAACCCGGCGCCAATGTGATTCAGGTGGTGGATCGGGTCAAAGCCTTGTTGCCTGAATTGCAGCGGGGGTTGCCGGCTGGCGTTGACCTGACCGTGGCGGCCGATCGTACCCAGACCATTCGTGAATCGGTGCGCCATGTGCAAACCGAAATGGTCATGGCGATCACCTTGGTGGTGCTGGTTACGTTCGCTTTTTTGCGCACCTGGACGGCCACCTTCATTCCCAGCGTGGTGGTGCCGCTCTCGCTGGTGGGGACATTCGCCATCATGTATTTGCTGGGGTTCAGCGTCAATAATCTGACGTTGATGGCGCTGACCATTGCCACAGGCTTTGTGGTGGATGACGCCATCGTCATGATCGAAAACATTGCACGTCACCTCGAAGAGGGGCTGTCGCCGCTTGAGGCGGCCTTGAAGGGCTCGGCCCAGATTGGTTTTACGCTGATTTCGTTGACGCTCTCGCTGGTGGCCGTATTGATTCCGCTGTTGTTCATGAGCGATGTCATTGGCCGTCTGTTCAGCGAGTTTGCGTTGACGCTGGCGGTGGCCATTCTGTTGTCGTTGGTCATCTCGCTGACTCTGACACCCAT
>JBAYOZ010000282.1:0-2776 GCA_041677965.1 Pusillimonas sp. | reverse complement strand
TACCAGGGCATTGAGCAGGGTCGATTTCCCCATTCCGCTTTGGCCCAGCAGCAGGGCTGTTCTACCTTTGATGCGCTCAAGCAGGGCGGCATGCACCTGCTGCGGGTTCAGGGCGCTCAGTTCAAGTACCTGGATGCCGGCTTTGGTGTAGGTTTCAAGCCGGGCGCGTGCCGTGGCTAAATTCTCGGCCAGGTCAGCTTTGTTCAAAATGATGACAGGTTCGATATCAGCCGTACGCGCCGCGACCAAAGCCCGCCCGATCAGGTCGTCTGAAAATGCCGGGGTGGTGGCGACCACCAGCAGCAACAGGTCGACATTGGCGGCAAACTGCTTGGTGCGCATTTCATCGGAACGGTACAGCAGGTTCTTGCGTTCCAGACGCTTTTCAATGACGCCTTCTTCGTTGCCCTGGAAGCGCACCAGCACCCGGTCGCCCACCGCAGCATCGGTTTTCTTGCCACGCGGAAAGCAGTGGTGTACGCGACCGTCGGCGAGCTCAACACCGTAATGGCGTCCGTGGGCGGTGACAACACGCCCTTCAACAGCAGTTTCAGTGGGCATGTTTAAGCTTCTGGATACGCACGGCGGCAGGGGGGTGGCTGTCGTAAAACGCGGAATGCAGCGGGTCAGGGGTCAGGGTAGCTGCATTGTCATCATATAGCTTGACCAGTGCCGAGATCAGTGCCGGGCCAGAGGCCTGCCGGGCTGCGAATTCGTCGGCCTGGAATTCATCGTTGCGTGACATCAGGCTGACCAGGGGTGTGATCCAGAATGTGAACACCGGCATGACCAGGAAAAACAGGATCAGTGCCAGGGCATCGTTGGGTCGGCCCAGTTGCGGAATGACCCCCAACTGGGTGTAGAACCAGACTTGTTGCGATAACCAGCCCAAAACCTGGAAGAAGCCCAGGGCCAGCAGGAAGCTGACAGCCAACCGCTTGAGAATATGGCGAAACTTGAAGTGGCCAAGTTCATGGGCCAGTACCGCTTCAACTTCATCGGCGTCCAGGCGCGACAGCAGGGTGTCGAAAAACACAATGCGGCGGGAACGGCCAAAGCCGGTGAAATAGGCGTTGCCGTGCGCCGAGCGCTTTGAGCCATCCATGACAAAAAGGCCGCTGATGGCAAAACCGCAGCGCCCGGCAAGGGCGTGGATACGGTCAGCCAGCGCGGGGTTGTCAAGAGGAGTGAATTTGTTGAACAGCGGCGCGATAACGGTGGGGAACAGCCAGATTACCAGGATATTGAAGACGACCCAAATACCCCAGGCCCACCAGTGCCAGTACGCGCCCGTATTGCCCATGAACCACAACACACCGGCCGCCAGCGGCAAACCCAGTACGACGGCAACCAGCAGCCCTTTAAGGGTGTCGCTGATGAACAGGCCAAGCGACATGCGGTTAAAGCCAAAGCGGGCCTCAAGGCCAAACTTGCGCCACAACGAGAAGGGCAGGCCGACGATGCCCATGATGGCAATTACCGCGCCAATCAGGGCCAGCTGGCGCCACATTTCGTGGTCAATCAGCTGGCCCAGTTTGACATCAAGAAACTGCAGGCCGCCCAGCAGGGTCAGCCCGATAAGAACCGCCGCTTCGGTGATGGTTTCAACCAGCCCGATCTGGATTTTGCCGTGCGTGTAATCGGCGGCACGCTGATGGCTGCGCAGGCTGATGCGGTCGGCAAATTCGACCGGAACCCGGTCGCGATGGCGGGCGACATGACGAATTTGTCGCAGGCCCAGCCACAGACGCAGGGAAATATCGGCAAACAGAAAGGCAAGAAACAGCGCAGTGAACATAAGGACCGTTGAGGTATGCGAAAATTGATGTTTTAAGAACGATTATATGGCGGTTAAAAATGGCGGTTAACAAAGACCAGCGACTGGTATGGCTTGATCTTGAAATGACAGGTCTTGACCCTGAAAAAGAACGTATCATCGAGGCAGCGGTTATCGTGACAGAAGCTGACCTGACGTTTGTGGCCGAAGGGCCCGTGATGGTCATTCACCAAAGCAACGAGGTGCTCGATGCGATGGATAAATGGAACACGTCAACCCATGGCAAAAGTGGCCTGACCGACAAGGTCAAGGCGTCTACCATTAATGAAGAAGAGGCTGAAACCATTCTGTTGTCGTTCCTGGCCCAGCATGTCAGCCCCGGCAAGTCACCGTTGTGCGGTAACACCGTAGGGCAAGACCGCCGTTTTCTGGTCAAGTACATGCCGCGTCTGGAGGCCTTCTTCCATTACCGAAATCTTGATGTTTCCACACTGAAAGAACTGGCGCTGCGCTGGAAGCCTGAAGTCTATAAAAGCTTTGTAAAACACAGCAAGCACGAAGCGCTTGCCGACATCTACGAGTCTATTGAAGAGCTCAAGCACTACCGCGAGCACTTCCTTAAAATCTAAGGATCCCCATGAGCGACACCAGCATTCTTTTCAGCCTGGCCGACGGCATTGCGCGTATTACCCTGAATCGCCCCGACAAGCTCAACAGCTTTACGGCCGACATGCATGAAGCCCTGCGCCAGGCCCTTACCCAGGTTGAAACACAAGGTGCCCGGGTTCTGGTGCTCACGGGTGCCGGGCGCGGGTTTTGCGCCGGGCAAGACCTTTCGGCCCGTGTGGCCACCCCGGGCCAGCAGCGTGCCGACCTGGGTGAAAGCATTGAAAAGAACTATGCGCCGCTGGTCAAGCGTTTGCGCGCCTTGCCCATGCCGGTAGTGGTGGGCGTGAACGGCGTGGCGGCAGGGGCCGGGGCGAATCTGGCGCTGGCCGG
>JBAYOZ010000281.1:0-2821 GCA_041677965.1 Pusillimonas sp. | reverse complement strand
CATATGTCTTTGGTTGCTGGCGATTTTTTCCAAAAAAACAAAAACACAGGGGCATTTTGCATGTTAGATGTTACTGTTCACTGTCAGGTGTGCGCTTCCTGCGTACGCCATTTATTTCCAGCAACATAAAGCAGGAATTCGGCGATCAGCATCAGGACGACCTGATCAGCAACATCAATCGCCTAGTTCGGCGCCTTCGCGCCTCGGTAGTGCCTACCCCAGGAGAACACCATGCAACACACCCTTACTTGCTGCTCGTCCGAAGCCCCGAAAAACCAATCCCGCCGTAACTGGCTCAAAGGCAGTGCCAGTGCCGGTCTTGCCATTGCCGCAGGCCTTACGGTTGTTCCATCTGCAGCCTCAGCGGCATCGTTGTCGCAAGAACAGCGCGATGCCATGACGCCAGACCAGGTCATCGACATGCTGCGCGATGGCAATGCCCGTTTTCGCAGCGGAAACATGCAAGCGCACGATTTTCTTGCCCAGAAAAGGGCCACATCAACTGGCCAGTTCCCCGCAGCGGTCATTCTTAGCTGTATCGACTCGCGCGCCCCGAGTGAAATCATTTTCGATACGGGCATCGGTGATGCGTTCGGTGCACGCATCGCGGGCAATATCTCTACGGCCGATCTGCTTGGCAGCATGGAATTCGCGTGCGCTGCGGCAGGTGCAAAACTGGTACTTGTGGTTGGGCACACCGCATGTGGCGCAATCGCAGGGGCCATTAACGGCGTTAAACTTGGCAACCTGACGGGTCTGCTTCAGCAAATCGAACCTGCCGTAAAGGCAACGAAATTCAGCGGTGAACGTACCGGCAGCAACCGTGCTTTCGTCGATGCCGTCGCACAACAAAACGTAATGCTTACTGTCGAGGGCATTCGCAAAAACAGCCCGGTCCTGGCCGAGCTTGAAAAAAATGGCAAAATCAAAATTGCTGGCGCCATGTACAACTTGTCAAACGGCGAGGTCACTTTCCTGAACTAAACCCGTTCCCGGCATGCTTTACCAGCCCCGGCTTCCTTTTTAAGGAACGGTCTAAAGCGGCGTTGTTGCCGTGCCGGGTCACCACACATCGTTTTCAGCCTATCTCATGCGTTAGCGTTGGCAAAAGCCGCATACACTGGCAAAGATCAGTTTGATCAGTCACCGCAAACGAGAAGAAATGAAAACGTTCTCCTATCAGTTCAACTTGAAATCGTTAACGATCGACGGGGCCGCTGGCGTAGCTGAGCCCGGCCGCCGTCAATTTATCAAATACTCGTTCGGTGTAGCAGCAGGCCTCTCTCTGGGTGCTCTCTCGACAGGTTGTTCGGGCGATAGTGGCGGCAGCGGCGACACACCCCTGGCGTCCTACCCGATCAATGCCGACAGAGTCAGGAAAACGACCGAGCGAATGCTGGCGTTCACATTCAACCCGCCTGCCATCACCGCGCCAAAATCAAACGAGGGTTTGCATCCTACCGAGTTGAACCAGGTCTGGGACTACGATAAATATGGCTACGGCCACTACTGGTTTGGCAACGGGCTACCGGTGGTGCCGCGCTATGATCTTTTGGTCACTTCAGCTACCTACCCGGCGCCTACCCGAATCAAGAAACTGGCTAATTTTTTTGCCCTCACTGACGTCCACATCACGGACAAAGAGGCGCCTAACCAATTACTCTATATCCAGCAGGCCGACTCGAAGTACGGTGGCCGGATGACGTCGATTTATTCGCCTGTAATCGCATACTCCACGCAAGTGCTCGACGCAGCAATCCAGACAGTCAATGCCTTGCATGACCAGGCGCCTTTCGATTTCGGGATTTCCCTAGGCGACGTCTGCGACAGCGGCCGCTACAACGAACTACGTTGGTATATCGACGTGATCGATGGAAAACCAATCAGGCCGAGTTCCGGTGCGCACATGGGCGAGGCTACCATCGACTTCCAGAAGCCTTTTCAGGCGGCCGGCCTCAACACGTCCATCCCGTGGTATCAGGTGCTGGGCAACCATGATCACTTCTACATCGGCTCGGTACCGGTGGACGCCGACCCTTCACTGGGAATTCGCGAAAGCTATGTCAGCGACAAGGTCTGGGCTGTAGGCGACGTGTTGATCCCTAACGCTTCAACGTCTGTTCCGATGGCACTGCCTCCGGTCGTTTACGACATGAACGCTCACTGGCTGGGCCCCTACATGGCGCTGAATGATCAGCTGACAGGCGTTACTGGCAGCACGTTCTACATGGGTGTGGTTGACGGCGCCAGCCCCTATGGTGCCATCATGCATGCCGGCCGGAAAGAGGACTTCGCATCGCCACCCAAGGTCGCCCCCGACCCCAACCGGCGTGCCTTGCTGCGAAGTGAGTGGATCGAGGAATTCTTCAACACGAGCACGCAGCCAAAGGGGCACGGTTTCAATCAGGTGCCAGAAGACTTGCGTCGCAGCGAGGACGGTTTCGCGTGCTACAGCTTCGTACCCAGGGCTGACATTCCCCTCAAAATCATCGTGCTCGATAATACCCAACGGGAAGATGACGGTTCACATGACATCCATGGACATGGTTTCCTGGATAAAACACGTTGGACATGGCTGCAAGCCGAACTGGACGCCGGGCAAGCCAGCAATCAACTCATGATCATTGCCGCGCACGTCCCGATCGCCGTGGCCGCCATTGGCAGCTTGATGGAATGGTGGAACCCCAGAGGGCAAGATCTGGCACTGCAGAACGACCCCAACGCAACCATGGATAACGCGGTGCCGTTGCCTGACATGATCAAGAAACTGCAGGGCACACCCAACCTGCTCATGTGGATGGCCGGCCACCGTCACTTGAAT
>JBAYOZ010000280.1:0-2822 GCA_041677965.1 Pusillimonas sp. | reverse complement strand
GCGCTCTTCACAGGTTTCTTACCGGCCTTCATGCTGTCGGGTTTTCTGTACGAAATCGACGCCATGCCCGCATGGATCCGGGCCATCACACTGCTGGTTCCGGCACGCTACTTCGTTGACTCGCTGAAAACCGTGTTCCTGGCTGGGGACATCTGGGCGGTGTTCCTTCCCAACCTGGCGGCCATGGCGGCGATCGGGGTGCTGTTCTTCATGATTGCCAAGCGTGCCACGCGCAAGAACCTGGAGTGACGCCATGTTCGCCTCCGCATTTTCATTCACCCGCCTGCGCGCCCAGTTCATCAAAGAGGTGCTTAGCGTACTGCGTGATCCACGCAGCCGCATGGTGGTGTTCGTGCCGCCCATCTTGCAACTACTTGTGTTCGCCTTTGCCGCCACACTGGAAGTCCGCAACATCGACGTCGCCGTTTACAACCAGGATATTGGAAGATGGTCGCACGAATTAATCCAGCGCCTGGAAAATGCAGACTTCATCACCCACCTGCACCGTATCGACAACCGGCAACAATTGCATACCTTGATCGACCAAGGCGAAGTCATTGCAGCCCTTTCCATACCCGTCGACTTTTCCCGCACGATTGCAGCCGGCGGCAACGGTATCGCGCAAGTATTGGTCGACGGTCGACGCAGCAACTCAGGGCAGATCACGGTCGGCTACCTGTCCACCATCGCGGCTGAGGTCGGCGCCACAGTCGTACCCGAGGCGCAAACACCCACCCCCGTGGTGACCCGGCACTGGTTCAACCCGAACCTGATTTACCGCTGGTTCATCGTGCCTGGCCTTACTGGCATCCTGGCTCTGTTCAGCGCGCTCTTGATCACGTCGCTGTCGATTGCCCGCGAACGCGAATTGGGCACCTTCGACCAATTGCTGGTGTCCCCCACCTCGACGCCGGAAATCATCATCTCAAAATCGCTGCCAGCCCTGGCCATCGGCACCCTGCTGGGACTGTCCATGATCAGCGTAGGCGTTTTTCTATTCAGGATTCCCTTTACAGGCTCCTTTGTGCTGCTGCTGGTCAGCCTGGTGCTGTTCATCCTGTCAGTGGTGGGCCTCGGCCTGATGATTTCAGCCGTCAGCATGACCCAGCAGCAAGCCATCCTGGGCGCATTTGCCATTGGTGTACCGGCGGTGCTGATGTCAGGATTTGCAACACCGGTGGAAAACATGCCGTTGTTTCTGCAATGGCTGGCACAAGCGATTCCCTTGACTCACTTTCTGATCATCGTCGAGGGCAGTTTTCTCAAAGCCATGCCGCCTGCTGACATCTTCGCAAGCCTTTGGCCGCTGGCGCTTATTGCCTTGGTCACTCTAACGATGGCCACCGTATTCGTTCGAGGACGCTTGCAATGACATTCATGACAACCAGCCATTCGCCTAACGCCATTAACGAGGCAGGGGGACATGCCTTCATGATAAATACCGACAATCCACAACTCAATTGAGACCCCCCATGAACAACATTCTGAAACTTCCCTCGCTACTCGGAATCTTCTTTTCAGTAATTCTGACTGTGTTCACCACGAACCTTAAGGCACAAACCGTACAAGTCGAAGACCCCATGAATCTTCGTACCATAATGGAGAAGCTGGGTCATGATATGGAGACTGTAACTCGTGCAATTTCTACTGAAGACTGGCTCCTGATTTCTAAGCTGGCACCTGAAATTGCCCACCATGCCGAACCACCGATGTCAGAAAAGGTACAGATTCTCACTTGGCTTGGAACCGATGCGGGCGAGTTTAGAAGCTTTGATATGCAGGTTCAAGAAGCCGCAACGGAAATGGGCGAAGCGGCAAAACAAGCTGATGGACAAAGAGTTATTGGAGCGTTCGCAAAAACCCAGCAAAGCTGTTTGGCTTGTCACCAAAGTTTCCGTCAACCGTTTATTAAGCGATTTTATGGAGAGCGTTAATAACACAAGCAGAACACCATAGAAGCTATGGGAATGAATCACACCGGGGCGATTCAGAATGCAAAGAAAGGCACAGCAGTTACTCAAACAAAATCAGTTCACCTCTGTTTCACCCGGCAGACGCAGTTCAATGCCCAGGCCACCCAGAGGCGACGTACAGGCGCGGACGGAACCGCCGTAAGCGGTGACAAGATCGCGAACGATAGCGAGCCCAAGACCAGACCCGTGTTTACGCTCATCCATGCGCACACCGCGCTGGAAGATGGCATCGCGCTGTTCTGCTGATAATCCCGGGCCGTCATCGTCAATGCGAACAAGAATCATGCCGGGGGTATCGCGTGACGTCGCGACGTCGCGACGTGCAAGCATAGCGTTGGCATCTGCTTGGGTGAACCCGTCTGATTCAGACAATCCATCCAGTGCATCGGCACCAATTGTAACCAGCACGTTCCTATCCGCCCATTTGCACGCGTTCTCCATGAGGTTGCCCAACATTTCCTGAAGATCCTGCTGATCGCCTCTAAAAAACACGCTGTTCATGACCGCCTTGGTATTCAACTGCACGTCTTTTTCAGCGTAGAGCCGTGTCAGCATGCGTGCAAGACCTTGAACGACGGACGCTACTTCAGTGCGCCTTCCCGGAACCCGAACGGTCGCCGCAGCGCGGGCTCTAGCAAGGTGATGTTCGACTTGCCTGCTGGCCAGTTCCACTTGCTCAGCGACCAGCCGGCCAAAAGGCGTCTCTTCCTGCGCGGCACCATTGGCCAGGACAGACAATGGCGTCTTCAGCGCATGTGCCAAATTGCCCGCTTGCGTCCGTGCACATTCGACGATCTCTTCATTGCTATGCAGCACGGCGTTAAACTCCTGCACCAGAGGCTGGATTTC
>JBAYOZ010000279.1:0-2824 GCA_041677965.1 Pusillimonas sp. | reverse complement strand
GGGCCGGATGGGTCACCGCTGTCGCCATAGCCGCGCAGGTCGACGCTGACTGCGGTGTAGCGGTCTTGCAGGGCGAGCAACTGTTCGGGCCAGGTGGTGCGGTCACCGCCAAGGCCATGGACCAGAATAACCAGAGGCCCTTGTCCGGCCACGGTAATCGCCAGTGGTGGGCTGGATGGAATGATGAGGTCTTGCATGGTTCAGGCCTTGCCGGTGCCGACGGGTTCGGCGTCGATCAGGACGAAGGCCACCAGCGCCGGTGCATCGCTGCGATTGCTCCAGCCATGGTTGGTGCCGCGTTGCACCAGGACATCGCCTGGGCGCATCAAGGTTTCGCCGTCGTCCATCAGGGCATAGATTTCGCCGGAAATGACAATGGCGTAGTCAATCGAGTGCGTACGGTGCATGGCGACTTTGCGGTCGCCCTGCGGGTCGAGCGTGCCGGCGCTGCCCATGGCTGCAAAGTGCTCTTCCGGGTTCCAGTGGTCTTTGTAGCTGGCATCGGGAGGGAACTGGACCGTACGGAAAACAGACCCGTTTTTGGGTGGGGTCAGGGTGATGGTGCTTGAGCACGGTTCAGCGCCGTCGGCCGTATTGGCCGGAGTGCTGAACGTTTTCCAGAGGTCGGTGACGACCAGGCCCGGGATGCTGGTTTCGCTCAGGGTGAATGGTGAAACATCATCTTGCACGATGATGGATTTGCCGTTGGCATCGTGGCCGGTAACAATCCGGCGCACGGGGATGGCCGTTTGGGTCTTGTTCATGCGTGTCTCCTTTATGGTGGCTATTCTAGGGGCTGGGTCAGGCTCAGCGATACATGTAATTTCGTATATCAGTTAAACGATTTTCGTTTAACTGATCATGGAAAGTCGCTATGCTTGTCATCGTTCCGGAATGACGTTGGGGAGACGCGATGGATCTGGCGTTGGTGAATTGTTTTTTGCGAGTGGCCGAGTTTGGCAGCATCAATCGCGCTGCAGCTGATCTTGAAATGACGCAGCCGGCGTTGGCACGGCGGATTGCGGCACTTGAGCATGACCTGCGAGTGCAGTTGCTGGTGCGTGATGCGCGGGGGGTGCGTCTGACCGAAGCCGGGGTGGCGCTGGTGAATGGTGCCCGCCCGATTTTGCGTCAGGCCGAGTTGCTGCGTGCCGAAATCGGTCGTCAGGTCAAGACGCAGGTGGCGATTGGCTTGCCGTTTTCCATGAACCGGCTGGTGACGGCACCGTTTGCGTCGGACCATCTGCGCACGGATTCGGCAGTGTCGTTACGTGTTTACGAAGGGTTTATTCATCACTTGCGCGAGTGGGCACACCAAAGCCTGATCGATGTTGCGATTCTGGATGACCGCGATGACGATTCGTCACAGCTTGAACGTCACCCGTTGATTCGCGAGCAATTGTTTGTGGTGGGCAACCACGAAATCGCGCTGAGTCTTGACCGGCCGATCCAGGCCCACGAACTGGGGCAGTATCGTCTGATCTTGCCGGGGCGTCCGAACCTGATCCGGCTTAGCGTTGAAACGTATCTGAAGCAGCACGGTGAGAAATTCCGGCGTGCCGCCGATGCCGAGACACTGGCGTTGTGCCTGTCGCTGGTGAATGACGGGCATGGGTATACCGTGATGCCTTATTGTGCGCTGTATGAGTTTCCCAGCCTGAAGGGGATTAAGGCGGCACCGATTGGTGACCTGTCGATTACCTGGGCCATGTATATCAACAAGGCCCGGCGTCATTCGGCGGGGGTGCGGCAGACCGCCCAGGCCCTGCGCGAGGCCATGACGCGCCTGGTGCAGGATGGACGCTGGGCGCTGGCACAGGTGATTGATGAGGGGTGATCAGGTGCGCGGCAAATTTCGCCCTTCAGGTCGGGGCAAGGTCAGGGTTTGACTGATCAGGGCAGATGTGCACTTGACCGCTGAGTCAGGCGGATCAGGGTTTCAATGGGCGTTGTGTCGCTGCTGATGACCCGGGTGTCGGGCATGACGGGGGCGCTCAAGCCCGCCAGCGCGCTGCCGCCCGGCATTTCAATGGCCAGTCGTATGCCGTATTCCCAGGCCAGACGCGCGGTGTCATGCCAGCGCACGGGTTGCGCGACGTTACCGGCCAGATCGGAAGCAATGGCGTCGGGGCGCAGCAACCGGCGCGCGGCGCTGCTGCTGAGGTAGTGGTAGTGCGGGCGGTGTATGACGCAGGTGGCCAGAAACTGTTGCAATGACCGGGCCACGGGTTCAAACAAAGGGCAGTGTGACGGGACGGTCACGGCCAGACGCTGTACACGCGTTGCGCCTTGTTTCTGCGCCAGTGTCGCGACGGCCTGCATGGCGTGGTCGTGGCCTGAAATCACCAGTTGTGTCGGCGCATTGAGATTGGCCAGGTAGACGGGGCAGGCCGACGAATGCACTTGTTGGACCAGTGACCTGACGGTTTCGGTATCCAGGCCGATGATGGCGGTCATGCCGTGGTCGTGGGGAAACGCCGCGTCCATCAGCCGTCCCCGCAGGTCTGTGAAGCGCAGGGCGGCATCAAATGAAAGCACGCCAGAAATGACGGCGGCTGGCGCGGCGCCAATCGACAGGCCGGTGACCCAGTCAGGTTCGGCGTGTGCACGGATAAGCCGACGGGCCATGGCCACACCGGCGATCAGCAGGCACAGTTGTACGTTGCGGCTGTGCTGCAATGCCTGGGCGGAGTCGAGCGCAAGGGGGTCTGTCGCCAGAGCGTCTGCAGCGTCTTCAAGCGTACGCTTGATTTCGGGGTGGTCGGGCAGGCGGTGCAGCATGCCGGGCTGTTGGCCACCCTGGCCGGGGAACATGAACAGGGTG
>JBAYOZ010000278.1:0-2825 GCA_041677965.1 Pusillimonas sp. | reverse complement strand
GCGTGTCGTTGGAACCGGAGCAATTCGCCGAGGAAGTCAGCCGCTTGCAAGGGCTGTGGCCGCAGTGGGATACCCACCTGGGTGCCGGGCAGCAGTCATTGCGACCGCCGGCACGCGCTTTGTCGCATTGGCATCTGGCACTGGCCTTGGCGGCGGGCGCAATTTCCGGCGTGGTGCGCTCACCGACCACCGGCAAAGTGCTGGTCGTCAAGGGCGATACCCACAAGGAAAAAACCAGTGCGGTCGAATACACCGAAAGGGATGACGGCAGCATTTCTGAAACCCGCATCCTCACCGACAAGTTCGTTCCCATCATCCGCGCCTGGGACATGACCCCCGGCTCTTACACCCAGGGCCAGGTACTGACCATACGCTGATTCATCTTCTTCAACGGTTCTTCGTTTCTTTCATCCCACCACGGGGCATGTCATCGCCCCGACAGGGACGGTGCATGCCTGCTTTTTCTGGAGCATCGCCATGTCCCTCGACCTTTCCACCCAAGCTGAAACCGATTCTCAGGCTGAACTGGCAATTGACGCCGACCCGCTTCATATCAGCCTGAACGACTTTGTCACCGAGTTTGGTGATGAACTGCTGGATTCTCTCAACCGGGCCAACCCACCTGTTTATGCGGGATGGCAGCGCGCCAACCGGCAGCTTCTGCTGGCCGGGCTGAAGCGCAAACTGTTCCCGGCCCAGGCCGACGTGGTGCATGCCGTGTCGGAACTCCTGGTCAATCGCGGCGAACGCGCCGCCATCGTCAATGGCGAGATGGGCTGCGGTAAAACCACCGTGGGGATTGCCACCGCTGCTGTCCTGAACGCGGAAGGCTATCGCCGTACCCTGGTGCTGTCGCCCCCTCATCTGGTCTACAAATGGCGGCGCGAGATTCAGGAAACCATCGCTGGGGCCAAGGTCTGGGTGCTGAACGGCCCGGACACCCTGGTCAAGCTGCTGAAACTGCGCGAACAGTTGGGCCTGCCGCAACAAGGGCAGGAATTCTATGTGCTGGGCCGTGTACGCATGCGTATGGGCTTTCACTGGAAACCCGCTTTTCATCGTTCCCGCAGCCAGCAGGGTGAACTGGCGTCATGCCCGCATTGCGGGAGCATCGTCACCGACGTAGATGGCGAACCCATCAGCCCGGTGGCGCTGGAAGCCGAGGAATCCCGACGCAAATGCCAGTCTTGCCGTGCCACGCTCTGGACACTGATGCGCCCTAAAGGCTTATCGACCAGCGACCAGTCCCAAGCCGTTCTGAAAGCCTTGCGGCGTATTCCCACCATTGGCGAAGTCACGGCCAAGCGCTTGATGCAGAAGTTCGGCGAGTCTTTCCTGGCCAACATCCTGGGCGACAACATCCATGAGTTCATCAACCTGATGGATGGCAAGGGTGAACTGGTGTTTTCCGACCGACAGGCAAACCGCATGGAACGCGCCATGGCCAATATGGAGTTTGGCTTTGGCGAAGGCGGTTACCAGCCTTCGGAGTTCATCAAACGCTATCTGCCCCAGGGCGCATCCGACCTGCTCATTGCCGACGAGGCCCATGAGTACAAGAATGGCGGCTCGGCACAGGGCCAGGCCATGGGGGTATTGGCGGCAAAGGCGCGCAAAACGCTGTTGCTGACCGGCACCCTGATGGGCGGCTATGGCGATGACATTTTCCACCTGCTGTTCCGGGCCTTGCCCGGACGCATGATCGAAGACGGTTATCGTCCCAGCAACTCAGGCAGCATGACGGCGGCCGCCATGGCTTTCATGCGCGACCACGGCGTACTCAAGGACATCTATTCCGAGAGTACCGGCGTGGCGCACAAGACAGCCCGTGGCAGCAAGGTCACGGTACGCACAGTCAAGGCTCCCGGCTTCGGCCCCAAGGGCGTTTTGCGTTGCGTACTGCCGTTCACCGTTTTTCTGAAGCTCAAGGACATCGGCGGCAATGTCTTGCCACCGTATGACGAGGAGTTCCGCGAGGTCGCCATGGACACGGCGCAAGCCGATGCCTACCGCGACCTGGCAGGACGCCTCACCGCAGAGCTGAAGCAGGCGCTGGCCAAGCGTGACACCACCTTGCTTGGCGTTGTTTTGAACGTGCTGCTGGCATGGCCCGACTGCTGCTTTCGAGCGGAAACCGTGCTGCACCCACGCACCCGCCACACCTTGGCATTCACCCCCGCTCAGTTCAACGAGTTGCAGGTGATGCCCAAGGAACGGGAATTGATCGACATCTGCAAAGCGGAAAAAGCCCAGGGCCGCAAGGTGCTGGCCTATACCGTCTACACCGGCACCCGCGACACCACATCGCGTTTGAAGGTGTTGCTGGAGCAGGAAGGTCTGAAGGTATCGGAAGTGATCTACCTGGGCTACGCCGCCACGTCGCAGATGACGTGCTTGTCGCTCATGGCCAAGAAAATCGCCGTATCGCAGTCAACCTCAGGCGACGTACCCGAATCCGGGCTGGATGTCCTGAACCAAGACGGCGATTCGGTAGAAGTGGCCCTGGCAAGGCAGTTGGTGAAGTAAACCCTGTTGTTCCTCGCAGCCCCTTCGGGGGCTGCATTTTTCTCACAATCCGGGCATGGAAGCGCACGGATTCTGCACTGACAACATGCACGACCGCTGCGATGGTAGGGGAATGTCACTCACTATGAAGACCATTCCATGCCACCGTACCTGTCATTACGTCGCAGCGGGTCAGTCTGCATCCTGATTCTGGGCCTGCAAGCTCTGATTGGCTCAGCTGCCGCCACTACGCCGCCATCCTTCACGCATACAGCAGAACACCACACCCCGCACACCAGCCCCCATCAAGCCTGGAACCT
>JBAYOZ010000277.1:0-2826 GCA_041677965.1 Pusillimonas sp. | reverse complement strand
CCATAGAAGAAATGGTTGATCACACCGTAGCCCGGGTGCTTGAGCTGGTCAATATTGACGTTCAGGGGCCGCGCTGGGAAGGCACATAATCAGTTTTTTCATGTCGGAAAAGTTCTTATGTGCCTGGTTAAGGCGTTGTGCGTTCCGGAAGGGCACATCACTGGCTCTCCCATCCATTCTGTGCGCTTACTTTGACGCCTGAAGGTCATTGATCACATTCAGTGTAAAAACCTTGCGTGCAGTTTCCCCGCCTGGTGCGCCCTGATTTGAAACGGGGGCGGTGTCTGGTGCCGCCAGATTGATCTCGTCGTCCCCATCGTCGGGCCGTTGCTGCGGCAGCGCATTGAAATCCTCGGTATCAAAGGCCGTGTCGCCGTTTTCGTCGGCGTCACCATCGGCCTGAAGCCCGGCAAAATCAAAAATCCGGCTGTCCATCAGGTGTGACGGCACAACATGCCCCAGTGCAGCAAATACATTCCACGAACGCCCCGGCAGCGTGCGATCCCATTCGGCGATCATGCGGTTGATTTCCTGGCGTTTCAGGTTTTCTTGCGAGCCGCACAGGGTGCATGGGATGATCGGAAACTGTTTCAGTTTTGCGTAGGCGATCAGGTCTTTTTCTGGCACATAGGCCAGCGGTCGAATGACAATGTGTTCACCATTGTCTGACTTGAGCTTGGCCGGCATGCCTTTCATTCGACCACCATAAAACAGGTTCAGGAAGAACGTGGCCAGAATGTCGTCGCGGTGGTGACCCAGCGCGATTTTGGTGGCCCCAAGTTCCTTGGCAACCCGGTACAAAATGCCGCGCCGCATGCGCGAACACAGCGAGCACATGGTTTTGCCCTCAGGGATCACGCGGGTGACGACCGAGTAGGTGTCCTGGTTCTCGATGTGGAAGGGTACTCCGATGCGGGTCAGGTACTCGGGCAAAATGTGTTCGGGAAAGCCGGGCTGCTTCTGGTCAAGGTTGACCGCCACAATGTCAAATTTGAACGGCGCGCGCGACTGGTGGATCAGCAGCAGGTCGAGCAGGCCGTAGGAATCCTTCCCGCCCGACAGGCAAACCATGACCTTGTCACCGGCTTCAATCATGTTGAAGTCAATAATGGCGCGACCGGTTTCACGAATCAGGCGTTTGGTCAGCTTGTTTTCGGTCACGCTCATTTTGCGGCCATCGCGGCCTGCGGCGGCGGGCTCAGCTTCCGCTGCAGCAGTGGGTTCAATAGGTGAGTTCATGGGGTTCAGGCCTGGCGGCTGCGTTCAATGGCAATACCCACGGCAGCACAGTCGGAAAATGCGTTGGGTTTGCTGATGCGCAATTTGATAACGTTGATTTCCGGAAACTCGCGCAGCAGGCGGTCGGTGACTTGCTCAACCAGGGTTTCAATAAGGTGGACATGGGCCTGTGTGCATTCTTGCACAATCGCGGCACGTACCAGACGATAGTCCAGCACAGTCTGGATATCCAGATCATCGACCGGCTGGTGAATGTTGACATCCAGTTCTACATCGATGTGCAGGGGCTGGGTGGCCTTCAGCTCGTGCTCAAGAATGCCGATATGGGCATCCAGGGCGAGCTGGGAAAAGTAGATCCGGCGGGTGAGCATGGGTAATAAAATCGGTGGCTTGCCGGCGCGCCGGCAAGCTCAAAGGTTACATGAAGAAGTCAGATTATAAGCAGCTGAAGTCGCGTTGAAGGCCCATCAGGTGCTGGCCGCCGTCAACCACAATTGAGGTGCCCGTAATGCTGGGTGTTTCAGCGACAAAAAGGATGGTGCGCGCAATGTCTTGCGGGCTGCTGGCTTTGCCCAGTGGCGATAGCGCATGGGTTCGTTCGAAATCAGCCGGGGTTTGCATGTGGCTGGGCAGGGTCAGGCCGGGGGCTACACCCACAACACGCACCTGGGGGGCGTAGGCCTGGGCCATCATGGTGGTAGCGGCATGCAAGGCCGCTTTTGACAGCGTGTACGAGAAAAAATCCGGGTTGTACCCCCACAGCTTCTGGTCAAGCAGGTTGATGACAGCGCCGCTGGCCTGCTTGCCGCGATGGGTCAGGTGTGAGGCCAGTTTCTGTGCCAGCAGTAGCGGGGCGGCCAGGTTCGGCATGATGTGGGCTTGCAGTGATGCGTTCGAAAATGTAGCGGGCTCGTCGTATTCAAACAACGAGGCGTTGTTGACGACAACGTCTATCTGCCCCAGTTCGTTGACGCCGTGATCAAAAATGGTCGCCACAGCTTCCGGGTCGGCCAGGTCGCCGTGCGCGGCGGTGCAGCGCACCCCCAGCGTGGTGATTTCGTCTGCAGTACGCCGGGCCTCGTTGTGCGATGTGTTGTAGTGGATGGCGACGTCCCAGCCTGCGCGCGCAAAAGTCAGGGCAATTTCCCTGCCCAGCCGTTTGGCAGACCCCGTAATCAGTACAACGCGGGATGGTTTGCTTTCAGTCATGATGGACTTTGGTGTGGTCATTGGCGGGTTAGCGTCCAGCCGCCGCCATTGGGGCTTAACTGGACAACGAAAGAGCGTAGCTCGTCACGACGGAATACGTGAACCGTTACGGCATCACCGGCGGTGTATGCACGCAGTATCTGTTCCAGATCTTTGGTATCGGTCACACGCAGGCCATTGACGGCGACCAGGTGGTCTGCGGCGGAAAGCCCGGCTTTATGGGCGGCGCCACCGTTATAGACGGTTGCCAGTTCGAGCCGCCCCTGGCTGACACGGGTGCGTGCGTCCAGGCCGGCTATTGTCGTGCTTTCGGCCGGGGCCAATGTAATGCCTGCGTCGGCCAATAACTGTTGCAGGGGAATATCTTCGGCACCATCT
>JBAYOZ010000276.1:0-2834 GCA_041677965.1 Pusillimonas sp. | reverse complement strand
GGTCGCGTCGGCGCGCGTGGCCAAACGGCCCTCGATGGCGGCAGCCGACAACATGTTGGCATCTGTTACCAGCGCGTTGACCGCATCAATACAGGTGTTCAGATTGTTCTTGATCGTGTTGAAGTCACCATTGTAGGTATCGGTAATAGGGGCAGGAATATCGCCCTTGGAAATGCGGTCAACGTAATCGGCCGCCACGTTGAGCGGGCCAATGACCGAATCCAGCGTCGCGTTTACACCCTCGACAATCTTACGGTATTCACCTTGATAGCGAGAGGCATCCGCACGGGTTGCAAGACGACCATCAACCGCCGCTGCGGCCAGACCACCTGCTTCAGCACTCATGGCCTTGACCGCATTGACGGCCTTATCCAGAGCGACCAGCACCTGGCCGACCTCATCGCGAGCGGCTGTATTGATTTTCATATTAAAGTCACCAGCCGCAATCTTCTCGGCAATCTTCACCGCATCTCCGACCGGACGGGTAATGCTTCGAGTGATGAGCCAGCCCAACGCAATCGCCAGCAGCAGGGCTACGCCTGAGAGCCCCAGCAGCAACGTCTGTGAGTTGCTGACGGTGGCATCGGCATCTACCCCGGCCTGATCCATCAAACTGGTTTGATAGCGTACGAGCTCAAGCACCGCACCAATGTACGCTTCCTGGCTGGTTCGTAAATTGCCAGTCAGCAACGCGCTGTACTCTTCGGCTGTTGCATAACGTTTGATCAGCTCAAGGGCTTTGTCTTGCTGGGCGATGTAATCAGCACGACCCGCCTGGATAGCTGCCAGAAGTGCTTTACCCTCGGGCGTCGTTACCGTCGAATCCAGCTTTTGCAGTGCGGCAAGAATGACCCCGCGCTGCCGGCCGATCTCATCAATCGACTTTTGTTTTTCTGCAGGATCAGGAAAGATGTAGGCATTACGCAACTGACGGGCAACAACGTTGATCGCCTCAACAATGTCGTTGGCCAAGCCGACTTTTGGAAATTTGTCGTACGCCATTTCCTTGACTTCGGTTCCAAGGGCGGTGAGTCGCACATAGCTGATGCTGGAGATGACCATCATCAGCACCAGTGTCAGGGCGAATCCTATACCCAGGCGCACGCCTATCTTGATATTGTTCATGAGGTTTTCCTATTCCAGGACTTGAGAGGGTTACACAAGGGAAACTATTGAGAAGACTGAGATGAATACTGATCGGACGAAAAGCTTTTTTCCTCGCGTTGAATCGCCAGTTGGGCCAACGCCTGGACGTCGAGTATGAGGGCCACATCACCCGACCCCAGAATGGTCGACCCCCCTATACCGCGCAAATTTCTGAACAGCTGCCCCAGCGGCTTGATGACCGTCTGAAACTCACCAAGCAACTGATCAACCACAATACCCGCCTTGGCCCCGCCCGCTGTAATAACAACCACATTCTCTCGTGCGGGTGGATGACCATCGACCAGGAAGAAATCTCGCAAACGGATGAACGGCAGCACTTCACCACGCAGGTTAAGCATATTGCCGCGCGTGTCTCCCCCCCTGAGCTCGAGGCACTCAACCACCGAATCGAGTGGAATGACATACGAAGCCGTACCGACCGCCGTCAAAAAGCCATCGATAATCGCCAGCGTCAAGGGCAGACGGATGGTGAAACACGAACCTTGCCCGGACCACGTCCGAACCTCTACGCTGCCACGCAGCGCCTGAATATTACGACGCACAACATCCATTCCGACGCCGCGGCCCGACAAATTGCTGACGGAATCAGCGGTAGAGAAACCCGCCTCGAACACCAGATTGACAATCTCTTGCTCGCTGAGCGTATGACCTGCAGAAATCAGACCGCGCTCAATGGCCTTGGCTTCGACCCGCTCGACATTGATACCGGCGCCATCATCAATCACCTCGATGATGATACTGCCCGAATCATGATAGGCATTAAGCTCAAGTCGCCCCCTGGCAGGCTTGCCGGCAGCAAGGCGTTTCTCGGGCAACTCGAGACCGTGATCCATGGCATTGCGTACCAAATGCATCAGTGGATCACCGATTTTTTCAACAACTGACTTATCCAGTTCGGTTTCGGCACCGGTAATCACCAGTTCAATATCCTTGTCCAGTTCGCGCGCGGTATCACGAACCACCCGATTGAACCGGTTGAACGTCTCGCCGATCTGCACCATGCGCAGTTGCAAGGCAGAGTCACGGATATCTTCCACCAGCCTGGAAAGTACCGAATTGGCTTCCATAAGATGGGCCTGACCGCTTTTACGCGCCAAAAGGCTGGCAGAGGCCCCGGCAATCACGAGTTCACCAACCAGGTCGATAAGCTGGTCCAGTTTGTCGGCCTGGACACGAATCAATCGTGAATCGGCGCCACGCTTGTCGCTGGCCACTTTTTTGCGCGCCGATGCATCGGCGGCCTTGTCGGGTGACGCGACGACAGTATCCGCCAGTGAAGGCGTCGCCAGACTGGGCGAGCCCGGGACGTCAAGCGTTGACGCCTGTTCTGCATTGAGCGGGACAAGAACGGGTTGTTCACCGACCGGTGTGCCGTTCGTTGCCACCGGATCCAAAGATTGATGTACTGCGGACGCCGCCGCGATATCCGGCGCTTGAATTGAAAGCTCGCAATCATCCTGACAAAAGACAAATACGTTTTCAATATCCTGTTGACTGGCCGAAGTGAGCAGATGAACCTCGAAACCCAGATAACACGACTCGGGGTCAAATTCAGACAACGCAGGCATGGCCGCATCCGAGGTTGTCATGTGTACTATTTCGCCCAACTGCTGCAAATAATGCAGAAAGTTGAGGGGATCCATGCCCATTTTCAGGACATCATGGCC
>JBAYOZ010000275.1:0-2835 GCA_041677965.1 Pusillimonas sp. | reverse complement strand
GTTTGCGCAGTTTTTTAAGGTCGGCCAGCCCGGGCTTATTCGCCACTGTTCTCCAGCCAGCGCTGGGCGTCAAGGGCAGCCATACAGCCGGTGCCGGCACTGGTAATGGCTTGGCGATACACATGGTCTTGCACGTCGCCGGCGGCAAAGACGCCTGGCACAGAGGTTTGCGTGGCCATACCGTTACGGCCGCCCTCAGTGATGATGTAGCCGTTTTCCATATCAAGTTGCCCGGCAAAGATGTCGGTATTGGGTTTGTGGCCAATGGCAATAAAGGCGCCGGTGACGGCCAGGTCTTCGGTTTGGCCCGACTGGCTGTTGCGGATACGTACCCCGGTCACGCCGCTGGTGTCACCCAGCACTTCATCCAGTTCGCAGAAAAGTTTAAGGCGCATGTTGCCGTTGTTGACCTTGTCCATCATTTTGTCGACCAGAATCGGTTCGGCGCGGAATTTGTCGCGGCGATGAATGACGGTGACGGTCTTGCAGATGTTCGACAGGTATAACGCTTCTTCGACAGCCGTATTGCCGCCGCCTACCACCACAACGTCCTGGTTCTTGTAGAAGAACCCGTCGCAGGTGGCGCAGCCCGAAACACCGCGCCCCATGAAGGCCTGTTCTGAGGGCAGCCCCAGGTATTGGGCCGACGCGCCCGTGGCGATGATCAGCGCGTCGCAGGTGTAGACCTCGCCCGAGTCACCGTTCAGGGTGAAGGGCCGTTGGGACAGATCGACACTGGAAATATGGTCATAGATGAATTCGGTGTTGAAGCGTTCGGCGTGCGCCTGAAAACGCTGCATCAGGTCGGGGCCCTGGACGCCTTGGGCATCGGCGGGCCAATTATCGACATCGGTGGTCGTCATCAGTTGACCGCCTTGCTCAAGGCCGGTAATCAGTACCGGGTCAAGGTTGGCGCGTGCAGCATAAACGGCCGCCGTATACCCCGCAGGACCGGAACCGAGAATCATTACTTTGGCGTGTTTTGCAGTCGTCATGGCTGTTCATCCGAAATTAGTATGCGGCCAATTATAATGAGTCCATGGCCCGAATATCTGCAGCTCCTACCCGGTCTTCACGCAATGTGCGTAATGGTCCGTCTCCTTTGCAAACCCGTCTTGCCGGCTTGCTGCGCGAGGCGCGCTGGATTCTGTTCGCCGCGTTGGCTGCCTGGCTTGGTCTGGTACTGGCCACCTGGTCGGCAACCGATCCGGCATGGTCCCAGGCTGTACCCTCTGCAGTCACGCTTAACAAGGGCGGAACTCTGGGGGCGTATGTTGCCGATCTATTGCTGTTCCTGTTCGGCTACTCGGCGTGGCTGTTGGTGGTTTTGCTGGTTTACCGTGTTGGCATCGGGTTTTATCGTCTGACGGGCTCAGTGGTGGCCGATGATGTCAACGACCCGTTGCCTCGCGTACGCTGGGAGACCGGCATTGGTTTTGCCCTGATGTTCATGGGCCTCATGGGTACCGAGGCCATGCAGCTGACGCAGTCCTGGTCGCACTTGCCTGCCGGGGCAGGGGGCGAACTGGGCAAGTTGCTGGCGCGGGGGGTGTCCTATTCGCTGGGGTCTACCGGCTGTGCCTTGTTGCTGCTGGTGTTCGTTGCGGTGGGTTCAAGCCTGTTTTTCAGGTTTTCGTGGCTTTCGGTGTCTGAATGTATTGGTTTGCACCTCGAGCGTGCAGCGTTGTTCGTTTGGCAGTTAAAGCTTGCTCGCGACGACCGCCGTGTCGGTCAGGTTAAAAAAGCCGAGCGCAAAGAGGTTGTCGAAGCCAGGCAAGAGCAGCTGGTACATGAGCAGCCTGTTCGCATCGAGCCGGCCATTACCGCGGTGCCCAAGTCGGTTCGGGCCGAAAAAGAGAAACAAAAAGTATTGTTTTCACCGGTGACCGACCTGGAGGCCTCCGGCGATTTGCCCGAAATCAGCCTGCTCGATCCCGTCACAGACCTGCCCGAATCAGTTTCGCCTGAAACCATTGAATTCACATCGCGGCTTATCGAAAAGAAACTGTCCGATTTCGGGGTCAGTGTCACGGTGGTTTCTGCCCAGGCCGGGCCAGTCGTTACACGCTATGAAATCGAGCCTGCCACCGGGGTCAAAGGCAGCCAGATTGTCAATCTGGCCAAAGACCTCGCCCGGGCGCTCAGTCTTGTCAGCATCCGGGTGGTTGAAACCATTCCGGGCAAGAACCTGATGGGGCTCGAGCTGCCCAACCCGCGTCGCCAGATGGTCAAGCTGTCCGAAATCATCGGGTCGCAAACCTATCATGCGGCCGGCTCTGCGTTAACCGTGGCGTTGGGCAAGGATATTGCCGGTAACCCGGTGGTGGCCGATCTGGCCAAAATGCCTCATGTGCTGGTGGCAGGCACCACCGGCTCGGGCAAGTCGGTGGGTATCAATGCCATGATCCTGTCCTTGCTGTACAAGGCCGACGCCAGCCAGACCCGTCTTATTCTTATTGACCCCAAGATGCTTGAAATGAGCATCTACGAAGACATCCCCCATTTGCTGGCACCGGTCGTTACCGACATGCGCCATGCCGCCAATGCCCTTAACTGGTGCGTTGCCGAAATGGAAAAACGCTACAAGTTGCTTAGCAAACTGGGGGTACGCAACCTGGCAGGCTACAACGCCAAAATCCGCGAAGCGGAAAGCCGGGATGATGTCATTCCTAACCCATTTTCGCTCACGCCCGATGCACCCGAACCGCTGTCCACTTTGCCGCATATTGTTGTGGTCATCGATGAGCTTGCCGACTTGATGATGGTGGTGGGCAAGAAGGTCGAAGAGCTCATCGCGCGGCTGGCGCAAAAGGCGCGTGCCGCAGGCATTCACCT
>JBAYOZ010000274.1:0-2839 GCA_041677965.1 Pusillimonas sp. | reverse complement strand
TGGACGACAAGTCGGTAAGGTCGTATTCGACCAGATGCAGGTTGGGGTGCTTATCGATGCCCAGCTCTTCGATGCGCCAGAAATTAACCGAACTGGTGCGACGGTAGGTTCCGTAGACTTGGTAACCTTTTGCCAGCAAAAGCTCAGCCAAGTAGGCACCGTCTTGCCCGGTAATACCTGTAACGACTGCGTGTTTCATGTTAGACATTTCCTTGTTAATCTGGCCTGATGCCAAGAGGTAATACAATTTGGTGAGCTCGAGCAAATTCGATATGCCTGGACTCGTTAAAGACGACCTTCTTGGCGATCATCCTGCTCCGCAACCACCTTGTATTGTAGCCTGCCGTAACCGTTAAAAACGTCAGCCTGCGCCAAGCTTTGCCCTTGCCGATCTTTATCTGATAACAAAGGAAAGCTTTCAATTGGCCACGTAATGGCAAGATCCGGGTCGTTCCAAGCGATGCAATGCTCATCGTCTAGTTGGTAGTAATCGGTGGTTTTGTACAAAAGTTCGGCTGTTTCGCCAAGCACGACAAACCCGTGGGCGAACCCTTCTGGCACCCAAAGCTGGCGTTTGTTTTCGGCGCTAAGCCGTTCACCCACCCATCGGCCAAAAAAGGGAGACGACTTGCGCAGGTCGACTGCCACGTCGAACACTTCACCCTGAATAACGCGAACCAGCTTGCCTTGGGGCTGTTGCAATTGGTAGTGCAAACCGCGCAATACGTTCTTGACTGACCGGGAATGATTGTCTTGCACGAACCGCACGCTACGGCCTAAGGCCTGCTCGAATTTAGTGTGGTTGAAGCTTTCAAAGAAAAAACCACGATCGTCACAAAATACCTGGGGCTCAATACGAAAAACGTCGGGTATGGCCAAGGGCGTTACTTTCATCAGCACACCGTTTCTTTCAGAATACGCAGCAAGTATTTGCCGATGATAAATGCCTGAGCCAGGCCGTCGGGGCTGGGTTGCACAGCATACTGCAAGCTTAAGCCCCACTGACTACCATCGCCCAGCAGTTGCTCAAAGCGCGGAATGTCTTGAGGGGTAGAAATAACAAGTATGTCACGTATGCCGGCCAGCATTAGCGTGCTTAGCGGGTAGTACACCATGGGCTTGTCGTACACCGGCAGCAGCTGTTTGCTGATGGCCAATGTGGCCGGATGCAAACGGGTACCCGAACCGCCGGCCAGAATAATGCCCTTGCGTTGTGTCATCAAGCGATTCCCTTGCAAATGCGTATACGGCATGCCAAGCGGTTAGGGATGGCACTCGCGCCCGACCACGGGCAACAGGTTGTCCAGCAGTCGTTGCAAGCCCTGTTGCCACGGTGGCAGATAAAGCCCGAAGGTGCGTTGCAGTTTACCCGTATCCAGTCTGGAATTTTGTGGACGTAATGCCGATGCCGGAAAGGCGAGGGAGGGCACAGGCTGTATGTCAGGCAAGGTGGCATTCGATGCCGCCATGCCATGTTTTGAATATTCGCTTAGCAAAAACTGTGCATAGCCGAACCAACTGGTTTCGCCGCCCGCCGCCAGATGGTAAATATCACTGGTGTTACTGCTGGTACTGGTGGCGTCTGATGCCGGCCAGTCGCCGGTGTTTTTTTGCGTGACCTGATGAATGGCATGCGCGGTGATGTCAGCAATTAAATCGGCACCGGTCGGTGCACCAACTTGGTCATTGATTACCCTAAGGTGGTCACGCTCTTTGAACAACCGCACCATGGTTTTGGCAAAGTTGTGGCCCCGTGCGGCATAGACCCAGCTGGTGCGAAATATCAAATGGCGGCAGCCGATTGCACGTATTGCGCGCTCGCCAGCAAGCTTACTGTGACCATAGACATTCAGTGGGTCGGGGCGGTCATCTTCCAGCCAAGGTTGGCTGCCGCTACCATTGAAGACGTAATCAGTGGAGTAGTGCACCAGTACAGCGTCCAGGCTACGGGCTTCTTCGGCCAGCACGGCCGGGCCCAACGCATTGACCTGGTGGGCCAGCGCCGGTTCGCGCTCGGCCTGATCAACAGCGGTATAGGCCGCTGCATTCACAATGACGTGGGGCTTTATCTGCCTTATCGTTGCCCGTACCCGGTCGGGCCGGGTAAGATTTCCGCACAAGGTGGTGGAATCTTCCCGCCCCAGCGCAATGACCTCACCCAACGGCATCAGGCTGCGCTGAAGCTCCCAGCCTACCTGGCCGTTCTTGCCCAGCAACAGTATTTTCATACGCTGCGCCCGTTGTAGTTTCGGTCTATCCACAAACGATAGCTACCCGATTGCACTTGCCGCACCCAATCTTCGTTTTCCAGATACCACTGCACAGTTTTGCGCAGGCCTGTATCAAATGTTTCTACCGGATGCCAGCCCAATTCACGCTGTATTTTGCGGGCATCAATGGCGTAGCGGCGGTCGTGGCCTGGGCGATCGGTGACGTAGATGATTTGTTCGGCGTAACTTTTGCCGTCAGTGCGGGGGCGCAGTTCGTTCAGCAGCACGCACACCTTATTCACAATTTCAATATTGGGCTGCTCGTTCCAGCCGCCCACGTTGTAGGTTTCCCCCACCTGCCCGGCTTCCAGTACACGACGTATGGCGCTGCAATGGTCTTTGACATACAGCCAGTCACGTATTTGCCGGCCATCGCCATACACAGGCAACGGTTTATCGGCCAGAGCATTCACAATCATTAACGGAATGAGTTTCTCCGGAAAATGATAGGGGCCGTAGTTGTTGCTGCAGTGGGTGGTGAACACTGGCAAACCATAGGTGTGGTGCCAGGCGCGCACCAAGTGGTCGCCGGCGGCCTTGCTGGCAGAGTATGGGCTGTTGGGCTCGTA
>JBAYOZ010000273.1:0-2858 GCA_041677965.1 Pusillimonas sp. | reverse complement strand
TACATTGAAATGTTTTACAACCGTAAACGACGTCATGGCTATGTGCAGCAGCTACCGCCGGTGGAATACGAAAAGCGTTATTTTTTGAAGAACGGGACTGTCTAGAAAACCGGGGTCGATTCAACTTCCTTTTGTCGCGCCAGATCAAAATCCGCCCTAGTTTTTCCAACCATCGCTAGATATTACAAAAATTTAGAGACAAATATGCGTAGAAGTACTGAAGTTCCAAACGCGTAGTTTAGACAAGGCCGCTCGCCAGCGCGGAGAGCGCCTATAGCCGCGACTTGCGCGGCTCTGAATCCTTTTGGTTTTCTTACGGAAGGCTCACAGGACGGCCTACCGCCACACCTGTACCAAATCTTCCCATCGCGTCGTATAGGAAGGCGACATCCGCTCCTGGCGCATCTGCCAAGCAGCAATCTCGTCATGCACGATGCCGGCGAGTTTGACCGTGTCGCGCTCGTAGCGGGTATATCCTGGAGGAAGACCGGGCGCGGCGATGCGACGCCCGAATTCTGACCATCGACCCCAAAAACGCCAAGGCTTTGGGGATGATGCTGACTGGACAGCGAAGCGTCCCGGCCGGAACCGGGGCGCGGGCCTATAGTCAGGCTTACGCAGCGAGGGAATTAGCGGTTTCGTCAGTGCCTGAATCGCAGTCAGATTCCTGCGACGCATCCACCCGGAAGATTGCAGGCATCCACCCCGTACCTGCCACCTGGCGCTCTGCCTCACTAACCAGATCACCCTTCTTCAGTTTTTCCAGCCTTGCCACCTGCTCAGGTGCGAACTCACCCACGGCAGCCAGAATCATGGCCTTGGAAATATGCTGGAAATAGCCTTCGGCAGTCGGTTGCCACCATGCAGCCATGTTCAGGCCCACCGCTTGCGCCAGTTCTGCCCCTGGCTGGTGCTCGCTGGCGCGGTGAATCACCGCATCTACTGTAGCGGCGGCGCACACTGCCAGCAATTGCAGCAGTTCATCCTGCGGCTTTGCCAGCAATACGGCAAACAGATCGGCGCTATCCTGCGGCAAGTCTGCACCTGCTGCCTGTTGCAACTCGCGCAAAGCCACCGCAGCGGGCGATTCCGGCCAGTCCGGGGCCATGCTGTCCAGCCGGTTTTGTACGTTCAAACGCATGTCTAACGGTAAGCTGTAATGGGGATAGCGGCCCACTCGCAGCACAGTCTGCACCATGCCATGCACCACAGCAGCCAGGGCGGCTTGGGGGTTGCGGGCCAGTTCGATCTGTAGCGCAGCGGTACGGTGTGCGCTCAGGCGCTGGGCCAGTTTGTCGGAAATAGTAGCCGCCTTGGGCTGGTCATCGTTCCCACTATCGCCACCATTGCTTTCTTCTTCGGTCAGCCCTTGCTGCAGCCGCTCCAAAGTCCGCAACGCCTTGGCTTCGGCTTCCCGCAGTAGACCGCGATGAATCACCACCTGCCCCTGCCAGTCGATGGTCACAACGGCACCCGCCGCCGCCTTGATAGTGTGGTTGTAGTCCAGTAATCGCTCTTCCAAATCTTGCAACTGCGCAGCCAGACTGTCACCCTCTTCCTGCAGCGCATCTGCGGTTTCTTCGTCATCGCTGTCCAGCGCGGCATCCAGTTCCTCGCCGATGGCCTGCATCCTGGCTTCCAGCTTTTCTATCCGTGCGCTTTCCCGCTTGCCCGGAGTACGGCGCTCACGCGGCGCTCGTTGAAAAGCGTGAAGATCGGCATGGGTCATGGACGGCGTGGCATCCACCCAAGCCCACCCCTCAGATTTGACCTGGGCAGCATGGCTGTCAAGCTTTTCCTTCACCAGCCGGTCCAATAGCGCTGTATCGGTGATATAGGTGCCGTTGTCATCCTGCGCGAACAGATCACGACGAACACCGCCACCGGCCGCTTCATAAGCATCCAGCCCAACAAAGCGCACCAGGGCATGGCCCGCGTCAATGTCCTGTTCAGTGAGTCTGGCCCGCAAAGAATGGGGTTGCCGCTGCCATTCGGGCGCTTCGTAGAAGGCGGCTTCCTGGGCTGCATGGTCATCTGTGATGGCAAGCGCCATCAACTGCTCAAGGCTCACCGCGTCGGCCCGGTAGTCGGCCAGCAGACGCCGCGACACATTCGCCAGCTTCAGGCGCCGCTGCACCACCAGGGGCGTGACACCAAAGTCTGCTGCAATATCTTCGATGGGCTGGCCTTCTGCCACCAGCGCAGCAAAGGCTTCAAACTGATCTGCCGGGTGCATGGCTTCACGCTGCACGTTTTCCGTCAGGCTAACGGTTCGGGCATCGGCACTGGCGACCAGCATGCACGGCACCGCCCATTCCTTGGGAATGCGCCTGGCCTTGGCTAACTGCTTCAAAGCTGCAAGGCGCCGGCCCCCGGCCACTACGTCGTAATACTTGCCGCCGCGGGCCTGCACAACGGTCAGGTTCTGCAACAGCCCGACTCTGGCAATACTTGCGGCCAGGGCATCAATGGATGGGCCGCTGCTGCGAATCTTGCGCACATTGCGCTTGGACACGCGCAACTGCGACAACGGCACCACGATGTTGCTCTGCTCGGGAATGACTACGTCCTCGTTCGCCGTTTCAATGGCCTGGACTTCGCTGTGATTGATCGCATTCATGATAAATACTCCTGACGTTGAAGGGTTTGCTGTTCACCGCATACCGGATTCCAAGATTCGGAGCCCGCTTTTGCTGTTGATATGCGGTCGGCACGAAGAACCCGGTTGGCCTCGTTGCCACCGTTTTTCCTGAGTTCATCGCCCGCGACGGCCAGTAGCCCACGAACGTGGGCCGTCAAGGAAAGAAGCGCCAGGAGGGTGCGGCCCGCAGGCGCAGCCGAGGACACGGCCTGGCGCG
>JBAYOZ010000272.1:0-2874 GCA_041677965.1 Pusillimonas sp. | reverse complement strand
AAAGTACGGTGATGAGGTCCGTGTCCTTGATATCGGGTTCTCGCGCGAATTGTGTGGCGGTACCCATGTGGCGCGCACCGGCGACATTGGTTTGTTCAAGATCGTGTCAGAAGGCGGGGTTGCTGCCGGGGTGCGTCGCATTGAGGCCATTACGGGCGACAATGCGTTGGCCTGGGCCCAGCAAACCAATGCCACAGTGCAGCAGGCCGCCGGTCAGCTCAAAACGCAGCCCGCTGAGTTATTGTCGCGTATTGCGCTGGTGCAGTCCCAGCTGAAGTCTGCTGAAGCCGAGGTGCAGCGCTTGCAGCAAAAACTGGCTGCTTCTGCCGGCAACGATCTGATCAGTCAGGCCGTTGACGCTGGTGCTGGCGTCCGTCTGCTGGTGGGCCAGTTGCCCGGCGTTGACCCCAAAGCCTTGCGTGGCATGGTAGACGACCTTAAAGAACGCCTTAAACCTGCGGTGGTTCTGCTGGCTACCGTTGCAGACGAAAAAATCAGCCTGGTAGCGGGCGTTACTGCAGAAACCACAGGCAAGGTAAAAGCCGGTGAACTGGTCGGTTTTGTTGCTGCCCAGGTCGGTGGCAAGGGCGGTGGACGCCCTGATATGGCCATGGGGGGCGGTACTGACGCCGGTGCATTGGCTGGCGCGCTGGCCGGTGTTGAAGCCTGGGTACGCGAACGCACGCAGGCATAAGGTTTCGTTGGTGTTATGTCTGACCTTGACTCTGATACAACTTCGTTGCCCGCTTTCGACCTTGAGGTTGACGCTTCTGGGTTAAAATGCCCGCTGCCCATTTTGCGGGCCAAGAAGGCTTTGGCACAGCTGCAAAGCGGCCAGGTGCTGAAAGTCGTAACAACCGATACCAATGCGGTTCGCGATTTTCAGGCGTTCTGCCGTCAAACCGGCAATACCTTGGTGGCCCAAATAGAACAGCCTGGTAACGTTTTGCATTTTATGGCGCGCCGTTAAGCGAAAGGTTATTGCCCATATTTTTTGTTTTGTCAGGCCACGTGTGGTTTTCTGATAAATTTTTTTGGTGGATTCTTCACAGGGTTTGCGTTTCGCAACTGTAAAGTGCTAGAATCTTTTGTTTTCCACAACATTTTCAAAGGATTACCTATGGTGGTGATTCGTCTGGCCCGCGGTGGCTCGAAGAAACGTCCGTTTTACAATCTTGTTGCTGCTGATTCGCGTAACCGTCGCGACGGCCGTTTTATTGAACGCGTCGGCTTTTACAACCCGGTTGGTGGCGAAAACCAGGAAACCCTGCGTATTGCGCTCGACCGCGTTGAATACTGGACAAGCAATGGTGCGCAGTTGTCGCCCGCAGTTGCTCGCCTGGTAAAAGAATACTCGGCCAAAGTTGCTGCTTGATTGCAGCAACACGCCGCACACAGCCAGCAGTCATGAACGACAGCGCTTCAAACAGCGCACCTGTTGACAACTCTACGCCCGAAGACCTTGTTGAAATCGGGCGGGTTCTTGCGGCTTATGGTGTGAAAGGTTGGGTAAAAATCCAGCCTTACTCTTCCGACGCAGCAGCACTGCTAGCTGCCCGGCAGTGGTGGCTTAAAGCGCCCGTTCCCCCTGGGAAATCGGGCGCTTTTTCGCGTGCGCAGCTTACACGGGTAGTGTCAGCAAAACGGCACGCCAGTTCAGTGGTGGCGCAGTTGTCCATCATTCCCGACCGTGACCGCGCTGAAGCCTTCAAGGGGTACTCTATCTGGGCGCCACGGGCCAGTTTTCCCAAAGCTGACCCCGACGAGTTCTACTGGGTTGACCTGGTCGGATGTCGCGTCATGGGCGTTGACGATGACGGTGCGCCTGCGCTTATCGGTCAAGTCACTGAAGTCTCCGACAACGGTGCACACGGCTTGTTGCATGTGGCGCGTGCTGTTGATGATGGGCAGGGCGGTCTAACGTTGCTGCTTGACGATAAAGGGCGTACGAAAGATGTTTTAGTCCCCTTTGTCGAGGCGCATGTTCCTGTCGTCGATTTGCCCAACAAGCGTATCGAAAGCAACTGGCCGGTCAGTCTCTGATCGCTCCAGTTTATGCGCTTCGACGTTATTTCCCTTTTCCCCGATATGTTCCCGGTCGTGCGAGACATGGGGGTAACGGGTCGCGCCCACCGTCAGCAGCGCTGGCATCTGGACGTCTGGAACCCACGTGATTTCACGCACGACGCTCATCGCACGGTAGATGATCGGCCCTACGGGGGCGGGCCAGGTATGGTGATGCTGGCCGATCCGCTGGAACAAGCGGTAAGTGCAGCTCGTGACGCACGTGCCGAGCCCAACGCCAAAGTTATCCTCATGAGCCCAACCGGGCGCCGTTTCAATCAGGCCGTCGCCGAAGAACTGGCCGCTGGTTCGGGGGCCATCATCGTGTGCGGTCGCTACGAAGGGGTGGACCAGCGATTTATTGATCGTTGCGTAACCGATGAAATTTCGTTGGGTGATTTTGTTCTGTCGGGTGGCGAAATCGCGGCGCTCGCCATTATGGACAGCGTTATCCGGCTTTTACCCGGCGTATTGAATACCGCAGACTCTGCATTGCAGGACTCGTTCAATGACACGCTCAGTGGCTTGCTCGACAGCCCGCATTACACACGGCCTGAAGTCTATCAAGCACAGCCTGTACCCGATGCCTTGCTCTCGGGCCACCATGCCAATATTGCGGTCTGGCGACGCCAGCAATCGCTGAAGTTGACAGCACAGCGGCGCCCGGAATTGATCGAGCGGGCGCGCGCGGCGGGGCAGTTGACGAAGGCCGATGAGGCTTTTTTGCGAACGTTGGGGTAGGACGACGCGTATTTTGGCGAACACGACCGGTTGTTTCGGCTGAAATTTACCGCTGCGCAGGTGTGGTTT
>JBAYOZ010000271.1:0-2882 GCA_041677965.1 Pusillimonas sp. | reverse complement strand
TTCAAGCTCGGCTTTTTTAATGGGTTTTGAAAGATAGTCGTCCATGCCGGCGTCAAGGCACATTTCACGGTCACCCTGCATGGCGTTGGCTGTCATCGCCACAATGGGCTGGCGGGGCAGGTTGTTGGCGGCTTCGTGGGCACGAATGGCGTGTGTGGCTTCAATGCCGCCCATCACGGGCATCTGAATGTCCATCAGAACAATATCGTAATGCTCGCCCGCCACCAGCCGGTTGACCGCATCCTGGCCGTTAACCGCCAGTACCACGGTATGCCCCCATTTTTCCAGCAGACGTGTGGCCAGTTGCTGGTTAACGACGTTGTCTTCGACCAGCAGGATGTTCAGGCCGGCCCCCTGGTCCGCAACGGTTGCGGGGGTAGCTAAGGCACCACCGGGGTTCAGGGCGGCATCTTGGCTGACCGGGCTGGTTGCCAGGGCAGTGTTAGTCAGGCTGGCCGGCTGGGTATCACTGTTTGCGTGCGCCGTTTGTGCCGTAGCTGTAGAAGTTATCGTTGGGTCAAGCCCAACGGCCAGCGTAAACCGGAAGCAGCTGCCTTTGCCAAGGTCGCTTTCAACCGTCATTTTCCCGCCCATCAACTCGACCAGACGGTTGGAAATGGACAGCCCCAGCCCGGTGCCTCCGTACTGTCGGGTTGTAGATGCATCGGCCTGCGAGAATGATTCGAAAATGCTGTCCAGCTTGTTTGCCGCAATACCAATACCAGTGTCGCTTACGGCAATGTCCAGCGTTGCGGTCGTATCGGTGCAGGTCACGACAGAAACGTGAACGGTAATCTGGCCACTGGCAGTGAATTTGATGGCATTGCCGACCAGGTTGACCACAACCTGGCGCAAACGCGTAGGGTCACCGATGACTGTTGCCGGAACGTTGGTGTCTATCGTGCACACCAGCGCCAGCCCTTTCTGGCTGGCCCGCAGGGACAGTGTTTGCAATGTTTCGGTAATAACCTGGGTCAAATTGAAACTGACGTTTTCAAGCATCAGCTTGTTGGCTTCTATTTTTGAAAAATCAAGAATATCGTTCAGGATGCTGAGCAGCGATTCGGCTGAGCTTTTGACAATGCGCATGTATTCCAGGCGCTCGTCTTCGGTGCCGGCATCAATGGCAAGGTCGGTCATGCCAATAATGCCATTCATGGGTGTGCGTATCTCATGGCTCATGTTGGCCAGAAATTCGCTTTTGGCACGGCTGGCCGCCTCAGCACGTTCGGCCAGCTGTTCGGCGCGGTCACGCTCCAGAGTCAGGTTTTGATTGGCGTATTCAGTCTCAAGGCGCGAGGCACGTTCGGCACGTTCTGCCGAACGACGGGCTTCATTTTCCATGATGGTACGCTGGATCAGGACATCGCTTTTGCAGTAGTGCAGCCCCAGCAGCAGCAAAATGGACAGCAAGGACAGCAGCAACCAGGTCTGGTTGTCACGAAACTTCAGCAGCGGGTCAATCGAAATCAGTTTGCCGGTTTCCCAGACGCCGCCCGGAACGGGCAGTGATTCCCACAGCCAAAGGCGGTTGTCGTTGGCGCGTACCCAGTCCCGACCGATGCGCTCGTAACCCAGCCAATGCACGTCATCAGCATTGAACACGCGTTCGGCCAAGGCGTGTTGTCGTGTTTCAGGGTGGTTGAATAAGGCCCCTTTGTTCAGGTGTTCGGGTCCCAGCAAAACAATGCCATCGTGATGGATCAGCACATTGTCAGCGCGCAGGTAATCGGCAAGAATGTTTTCAAGGTTGAAGCGAAGGATCAGCACCCCCATGGTTTCAACGTTGTCATCAAGCACCGGGCGGGCAAAATAACCCGCCACGTAGCCACGTGAAATGCTTTTGGCGTAGTAACCGTTCGCTTCGCCGGCCAGTGCCTTCACGAAGTAGGGTCGAAAGGAAATGTCCAGCCCCTGGGTACCGGGGTCAGAACTGATTTCAACACGGCCCCGGGTGCCGGCAAAAAGTGTCGCATCAGCGCCGATACGCCGGTTTAAAACACGAAAGGCCAGGTCATGGCCGGCTTCGGGACGTTGCATCGTCATGGTGACGATCGGGTCTGCGGCGGCAATTTTAAGCAGGTCGGCGGCATGGTTGTTCAGGCTTTCCAGGCGGCCTTTAACCCGCTCAAGCTGCGATTGTGCTTCCCGTTTCAGGTCGGTGCGAAAGGCGGCTTCACTGTCGATCATGAAGGCACCGGCCAGGGCAATGATGGTGGGCAGGGCAGCCAGCGCAGCCAGTAAGATCCAGCGGGTCAAACCCTGCAGGCCGGCCTGACGCCAGAGCCAGAACACGGCGCTGGCCAGTATCAGCAATTGCACGATGCCGGCGCCCGGATGATTGATGGCGCTGAGTGCCAGTATGGCGGTTGCGCCCAGCAGAATGTGGCGTGCACGCCGTTGTTGCCATAGTGCCAGCGCAGCAATACCGGTTCCGATAGCTAGAAGGCTGAACATTGGGCTATGGATCTCGCCCAGGTCAGGCAGTTTGCTGAGCAGGTCGGGCAGTTGCAGGGCACCCCAGCCCAGGCACAGCACAGCCAGCAACAGGCTTTCCTTGCGCAAGAAAACGCCACGGTCGTGCAGAAACCGTTGGGCAGTCAGGGCGGTGCCGGCCAAAAAGCAGGCAAACCAAAGCTGCGCGATAGCCAGCAAGCCGGGTGCGCGCGGCAGAATTGCAAAATCAGTGAACAGCATTGCGGTGATCAGTTAATCCACTGATCAACAATACCTTGCGTATCCGGGCTCAGCTTGATACCCAGTTCCTGCATGCGCTTGCGGTTGATGGCAATGATCGACCGCTTGGCATCTTCGATGGGTGCATCTTTGATGGTGCCGCCTTTCAGAAGCTTGACGGCCTGGAACCCGGACTGGAAGCCCAT
>JBAYOZ010000270.1:0-2897 GCA_041677965.1 Pusillimonas sp. | reverse complement strand
TTTTATGCGATTGTGGTTTTGTCGCCTTGTTTGAGTGAGATTGCGGCGCCATCCGGTGCCTGGGCAATAGCGCAGACGGCATAGCCGTTAAAATGGAAGGATGTTCAAACGCATTTTTCTGACAGCCTGCCTGGTCGCCTCTGGCAGTGCGGGTCTGGCTTTGCCGGCCGCCGCCGAAGTATCGGGTCAGCCACCTGTGTCGCAAACCGAAGTTCGCGAGGCCGCGGCACGATTGCTGAGTCTGGCTCAAGGGGGCTGGTCGGCGTTAAGCCGTACGGCAGTAGCCATTACCGGTGGCGTTCAGGTAAAAGACAACATTTTGATCTTCAACGGCAACACGCGGTATGCCATAGAGCCTACGTCACGTGTGGGGCAATCCGATGGCATCGGCGGCGTACTTGAGGTTGAAGGTGCCCCGTTTTTTAGCTTGAAACTGATCGGCCAAAGCCGGGTGCCAGCATCCCGTATTCGCGGGCCGGTTTACCTGCGCGACGGCAATACGTTGTGTGGCGAGAAAGACAACTATCTGTACGCCCAGTTTGAAACCCTTGAACTGGGCGGGGTTGCCAATGCCGTGTTGTCGGTGCGCATTTTCGAACCGCCGAAAAAGGGCCCTAACGGGCGCCCGCATTATTGTGCTGCGTACAACTACCTGAAAGAAGTGGATGATGCGCGGGCTCCCCGGGTGGGTAATGCCGCCCACGACGCCCCCAGGTTCGTTGCCGCGACAAGGACGGCAAGTGCTCTGGGGGACAGGTCTGCAGCGCCGCTTTAATTTTTTGGGCGGTCCGCGTTATTGCAAAGGCGTTTGCGTCAGTTTGCCGTCTTTGTCGTAGTCGTAGCGGTCAAAGTCGCGCATGACATGTTCGATGAATTCATCCAGCGTGATGGTGCCGTCTTTGTTGACATCGACGACACCGAACTGTTCAGTGGTGATGACTTCGCCGGCTTCGACGGGTGTCAGGCGCTGATTACCGTCTTTGTCCAGTTTATGGAATGACTCACGCATGAACTGCTCGTATTCGTCTTTGCTGATGCCGCCGCTTTTATTGCGATCGAGCTGGGCAAAGTGCTCTGGCGTCAGGGCAGGCTGGGATGCTGCTTGCTGAGCCTGGGCGGTGGCGGCGACAAGCAGGCCGGCCAGCAGGCAGGCGGCGGGTTTAAAGCGGAATGTTTTCATTACTTGCACCCCATCTGGTTGCCAAGGTAGCCGCCGGCACCTGCGCCGACGGCGGTCATTGCCGTACGGCCACGGCCACCACCAATGGTGCTGCCCAGCAAGCCGCCAATGACAGCACCACCGATGGTACCGGCAATGCAGTTGAATTCAGAGTTGTTGCCGCTGCTGCGGGCGCCCGAGGGGCTTTGGCAGGCGGTTAACGCGCCAAGGCTGGCCAGGGCGACAATTAAAGTGATTTTGCGCATGATTGTCTCTGTGGCTGGTGAGTACGACCCGCATGGAGTGTTTATGCGGGCTTGCGTCGGCGACCTGGGCAGGGATGCCTTTAATCGCCGACGGTGTCTGATTATGTCACGGGCGGTTGCGTTTGCACATGGGCAGGGTAGTACACCCGGACAGTATTTCTGTGGTGTCAGCCCGAGTTTCGTAGCCCCGCAGCGATGCCGTTGATGGTCATGTGAATTGCGCGCTGGCTGCGGTCTTCTGTACCGTCTTTGGCCGGACGACGCCGTGTTTTACGGTCACGGCGCAGCAGTTCAACCTGCAGGTGGTTAAGGGGATCAATGTAGGCGAAGCGCTCGCTCAGGGCGTCGCGCAAGACTTCATCGTGTTCCAGCAGGGCATGGCCTGTGATGTCGGTGAAGCGTTTGCAGGTAAGCTGGTACTCGGCCGTAATGCGGTCGAAAACCGTGTTGCGCAGCTTGGTGTCAGCGACCAGGCTGGCGTAATGGCGGCCGATGTCCAGGTCTGTTTTTGCAAGAACCTGTTCCATGTTCGATAGCAACGTCTTGAAGAACGGCCATTCCCGGGCCATCTCTTGCAACGTCGCAAGACGGGCCTTGGGGGTGGCGGGGCTGCCGTCGCAACCTTGGGCAACATACGTTTCAATGGCGGAGCCGACGCCGTACCACCCCGTAATCATCAGGCGGCACTGGGCCCACGAGAACCCCCACGGAATGGCGCGCAAGTCTTGAATGGTTTGCGAGGTTTTGCGTGATGCCGGGCGCGAGCCGATATTCAGGCCGGCAATTTCCAGAACCGGTGTGGATGCAAAAAAGTAGTCGTTGAACCCGGGCGTTTGATATACCAGCTCGCGGTAGGCCTGTTCGGCCACTTCGGACATGAACTGCGCTACATGGCCAAAGCGGGCCATGTTCTGGTCTTCAACCTGGGTGGCCGACGATTTGGGTGTCAGGCTGCTTTCGAGGGTTGCCGCCACGAAGTTTTCCAGGTGCCAGCGCCCCACGTTGGCGTCTTTGTACTTGACCTGGATAACCTCGCCTTGTTCTGTCAGGCGAATCTGGCCGTTGACCGTGCCGGGTGGCTGAGCCAGGATCGCTTCGTAGCTTGGGCCGCCGCCGCGTCCGACCGAACCACCGCGGCCATGAAACAGGCGCAGCCTTACCTTGCGTTTCTTGAAAACATGCACCAGTTGCCGTTCGGCGCAATACAGCGCCCAGTTCGAGGTCAGGTAGCCGCCGTCCTTGTTGCTGTCAGAGTAGCCCAGCATGACTTCCTGGATTCCGTGGTGGATGGCGTGCACGCGCTCGGTGACCTCGGGCAGGTCGAGCCAGGCGGCCATGATTTCCGGTGCCATTTGCAGGTCGGGAATGGTTTCAAACAGTGGGGTTACCATCAACCCGGTTTGCACCGGCGTGTTGTGGCGCTGCGCTGACGGCGTGATCAGCCCGGTTTCCTGTTGCAAGACCAGCACTTC
>JBAYOZ010000269.1:0-2898 GCA_041677965.1 Pusillimonas sp. | reverse complement strand
GTCATTGATTTTTTTATAATTATTGACTTTGACTGACCTCAGTTTACATCACTCTATGTTCTGCGCTTGCTCCCTCATCTGTTCGATCAGCAGCTTCAAATCAATAGCGGCGCGGGTAACCTCCAGGCCGGCGGCTTTTGAGCCCAGGGTGTTGGCCTCGCGGTTCATTTCCTGGAACAGGAAGTCCAGGCGTTTTCCGACACTGCCAGCCGCGCCTTTGGCGGTTTTCCCGGCTTTGGCGTCGCCGGTGGTCAAAATGTGCTGCAGTTCAGCCAGATGAGACTTCAAACGCTGCAGTTCCTCAGCCACATCAACGCGTAATGAAAACAGCGAGGTTTCCTGTGCAATGCGCGCCGACAGTTCCTCACCGCTGATTTGCGCAAACCCGCCCGGGTTGGCCGCTTCCAGGGCTTCGCGCAAGCGGTTGGCCAGTTTGGCTTTGTGCTCGCTTAGTAGCTGTGGCATGGCCGCCTCAACATCAACTACAACCTCATCAATTGACGCGGCGCATTCCAGCATCATTTGGGCCAGCCGTTGCCCTTCGCGTTCGCGGTTGGCCTGCATGTCGGCCAGGGCGTCGTCCAGGGCCTGTACTGACAATTGTGTCCAGGCTTGCGGGTCGAAACCATTGGTATCGCCGTTTCCCGAACCCTTGACCAGTTCGGCCAGTGAAGGCGAAGGCGTGTCGGGCAGCACCGCTCGGGCCTGGGCCAACTGGGCTGCAACAGAGTTCAGCCAGGCATCGTCCAGTACTGTAGCGCTTTCGGCACGCGTTCGTGCATACGAAAGCCGCACTTCGACTTTGCCCCGGGTCAGGTGTTGTGACAGCTTTTCACGCAAGGCACCCTCGGCGAAGCGCAAGTCATCGGGCAGGCGAAACGTTACGTCCAGGTAGCGGCTGTTGACGCTGCGAACTTCAAGGGAAACCTGGCCCTCGGGGCCTTCGGTGCGTGCGTTACCAAACGCGGTCATGCTGCGAATCGTCATGGAATTGTCCTGTTGCTGGGTTCATGGTGCAGACTGAAATGCTTTAACATTGACCCTTGAAAATTTCGTTGGCGCCCAGGGCCCTTACGCGGGCCCATGCCGTCAATTCATTGAAGGAAAACACTTTTGTCTGCTACTGATATTGTTCGTCCGTCAGGCCGTCAGGCCCAGGCTTTGCGCCCGCTGTCTATCATCTCCGGTTTCACGCGCCATGCGGAAGGCTCGGTATTGATCAAGGCCGGTGACACCCATGTACTGTGCAATGCCAGCGTACTTGAAAAAGTGCCGCCGTTTTTGAAAGGGCAGGGCAAAGGCTGGG
This sequence comes from Pusillimonas sp., assembly GCA_041677965.1. Classification (GTDB taxonomy): domain Bacteria; phylum Pseudomonadota; class Gammaproteobacteria; order Burkholderiales; family Burkholderiaceae_B; genus Neopusillimonas. The sequence goes on along the minus strand of JBAYOZ010000269.1, from coordinate 1,592 downwards.
TCACGGCCGAATACGGTATGTTACCGCGCTCGACGCATACCCGGTCAGACCGGGAAGCGGCGCGTGGCAAACAAAGTGGCCGTACACAAGAAATCCAGCGTCTTATCGGTCGCAGCCTGCGGGCGGTGTTCGACCTTGAGGCTCTGGGTGAACGAACCCTGCATCTTGACTGCGATGTATTGCAAGCCGATGGCGGCACCCGTTGTGCCAGCATTACCGGGGCCTGGGTGGCCGCTGCGCTGGCGGTACGCGGGCTGTTGAACCAGGGTTTGCTGCAACACAACCCCATCAAGGATCACGTCGCCGCCGTTTCAGTAGGGTTGTTCAAGGGCCATGCCGTGCTTGACCTTGATTATGTCGAAGACTCGGGCTGCGATGCCGACATGAATATCGTCATGACCGGGAAAGGCCACTTTGTCGAAGTTCAAGGCACGGCCGAAGGTGAAACATTTGATCGGGCGACCCTTGATGGTCTGCTTGACATTGCGGCTGGCGGCATTGGCCAGCTGGTGAAATTTCAGCAGCAGGCCGTTGACCTGGCCCAATCTAAAGGGTAGGGCATGAGCACTGTCGTATTGGCATCCAACAACGCCGGAAAGCTGGATGAATTTTCCCGGATCCTGGCCCCGGCCGGTATCCAGATGGTCGCGCAGGGTACGCTGGGCGTGGGCGAAGCTGAAGAACCCTTCCAGACCTTTGTGGAAAATGCCCTGGCCAAGGCCCGCCATGCCAGTCTGCAAACCGGTTTGCCGGCACTGGCCGATGATTCGGGTCTCTGCGTTGACGCACTCAACGGGGCGCCCGGTGTTTATTCGGCGCGTTTTGCCGCCATGAATGGCTTTGAAAAGTCTGATGCGGCCAATAACCGTTATCTGGTCAGCCAATTGGCCGATGAAACCAACCGGCGTGCCTGCTACGTGGCCGTCCTGGTCTATGTGCGCTCTGCATACGACCCGCGCCCCGTCATTGCCGACGGGGTTTGGTACGGTGAAATCATTGATCAACCGCGTGGCGGCAACGGGTTTGGCTACGACCCGCATTTTTTCATTCCGGCCTTAGGCAAGACGGCTGCCGAGCTGTTGCCTCACGAGAAAAATGCCATCAGCCATCGTGGCCAGGCCTTGCAGCAGTTGCTGGGCAAGTTGCGTAACCAGCCCCAGGCTTGACGGCCTGTTTTTGCGCCTGAAAACATGCGTCCTGTCATTCCCATCACGCCTGAACGTCCAGGTAGGCCGAATACTGCAGTCAGTGAGATTGGCCATGCCCCGGTTTCCATGACTCAGGCTGGCCGCATGTCATTACCCGCAGGCACCATCCCGGACCAACCGTCGGGCCGCACCACGCTGTCAAGCTTGCCGCCCTTGTCACTGTATGTGCATGTGCCTTGGTGCGTACGCAAGTGCCCTTATTGCGACTTCAATTCCCATGAATTGAAGGGCGAATTGCCCGAAGCCGATTATCTGGCCGCCTTGCAGGCCGACCTTGAGCAGGCCTTGCCTCTGATCTGGGGTCGTTCGGTGGTATCGATTTTTATCGGGGGGGGAACGCCTAGCCTGCTGTCGGCGGCAACGCTTGACGCGATGCTGGCCATG
>JBAYOZ010000268.1:0-2901 GCA_041677965.1 Pusillimonas sp. | reverse complement strand
GGTTGGATGTCGCTGCCGTGCGCGTCAGGTTAAGCCAGGCCTCGCTGGGCAAGGGCTGCGGGTTCCCTTTGACTGGCCGCCACGCCGGCTGCTGCGCTACCCAATGGGTCATCTGTTCCCTGGCGGTATCGTGTTGGCCGCTTTCGCGCAGGGCATAGTAAAAGGCCAGACGATCGTCATTCAGTTCCTGGTCGTCAATGCGATCGGTCGTCAGCACGACCCGGTACAGCGCTGCCGCTTTTTCGGGCTGCTTCAGGTAAAGCCAGGCGGCGGCGACCTCATTCAGGATGTAGTCGGGTACGGCAACGCCTTCCAGAGCGCGGTCAGCCAGGGCAAAGCGCTCTTCCTGCGTACGTGTCGGGGCACTGGCCAGCCTTACCCATTCGGCGGCCTCATCGGCTTCCAGTTCGCGGTATTCTTGCAGGGTGAGTGTGCCCGGGTGCTGTCGGGCGACCTTCAGCGCGGCTGCGGGTAGCCGGGCGTCGCGCAAGGCCAGGATATACCGTCGTTGTACATCGTTTGCACCGGGCGCCAGTTGGTAATCGTTCTGGGCCTGGCGCAAGCTGGTCCAGACATCTGCCGCAGCAGCCGGCCGTGCGGCGGGTAACCCTGTTGCACACCCCACCAGTAGCAGTGCCTGCAAAAGATTTACCGTTTGTCGTTTCTTTGATGCCATTCTTTACCCCAGCCACGTTCGTTAACGGGTAGATACAGCGGTCCGGGAAACTATAGAGACGACGACGGAGACTGAATATGCGCAGGATGTCTTACGCCCGCTGGCGAGGGATGTCCTCTGTGTGGACTAGGGCGTGGGAAATTATTTTGATTTTGTTGCGTGAGAGAAAATTTTCGTGCTAGAATAGCGTTCTTTAGTCGGGGCGTAGCGCAGCCTGGTAGCGCACTTGCATGGGGTGCAAGGGGTCGAGTGTTCGAATCACTCCGTCCCGACCAATAAATTCAAGGGGTTACAGCTTAATTGCTGTAACCCCTTTTCGATTGTGTGTGTTTTTGCCTCACCGAGTGCAAACCAGAGTTGGGTTGGCATCAATCTGTCGCAACAGCATCAGCCTGCCATCGGAACTGAGGTCACTACCCTGGAAATTGGCCTGCAAATTTTTCCGGCGAGAGGGTAGGGCGACCACCGCGCTGACCGCGAGCCCTTGCGGGCTTCAATCCGGCGTGTGTGCGTTCCACAATCAAGCGCCGTTCAAACTCAGCCAGCGCAGCGAATACATGGAATACCAGCCGTCCCGCTGCAAGTCCATTCGCTGATCGTCGGTTGATACCCGCGCATAGCCGATCTTCATGTTTTTGTCCTTTTATGTCGATGAAAGTAAACGCTTGCGCGTTTATGTTCTCATGCATATCATTGATATCAAAGACATCATTTTTTTAGTGGAGGATGCCGATATGGCTAACGTACAAGTGAGAAACATACCGGAAGACGTGCATCGTGCGCTTCGTGTGCGTGCGGCCCTTCATGGCCGCAGTACCGAAGCTGAAATTCGTTTCATTCTTGAGCAGGCCACCAAGCCCACCGGAAACGTCAAATTGGGTTCCTTGCTGGCATCCATAGCCCGCGAGGCGGGCGGAATGACCGAGGAAGAAGCCGAACGATTCAACCAGTTGCGCGATAAGACACCAGCCGAGCCAATGAGGTTTGAGTGATCGTCATTGATACCAACGTCATTTCCGAGCTTTGGAAGATTGACCCTGATGACAACGTGCTGGCGTGGATGGATGCCCAGGCAATCGAAACGCTGTACCTGTCTGCCACGCGACACAAGCCCTTTTGAAGCGGTAGGGCTGTCGGTTATCAACCCTTGGAACGCCGAATCATGATTTAGGGTATTTCTACCCCATCAGGGTGACGGTTCCCAAGGATTGACGACAGTCACCCCTGTTGGTTTGAAATCGTCGGCGTTGCGTGTAACGACCGTCATACCATGCACCAGAGCTGTCGCCGCAATAAGCGCATCGCGCTCGCCGCGTTTGTCCGGAACATGAAGCCCAGCGCACCGTAGCGCAACTGCGGTATCAACCGGTAATGTGCGGGTAGAGAACTCGGGTAATACGTGCTGTTCAAACCACGAGCGCAGCATGGCTCCCTGGACAGCATCCTTTCGCTCAATCGACAGAACGCCAAGCTCTAACTCCATGATGCTGATGGCGGATACGAACAGGTCTGTGGCATCAACGCTTTCTGTCCATTTCGCTACATTCGGATCGGCCTTGCCAGACCGCACCTTGCGCAGTTCTGATAGCACGTTCGTGTCGAGTACGTACATCATGTGAGGTCAACCGGCTGGGCTGCAATGTTTACCCGGGGCAGGTCAAACTCAATGTCGGCACTATCGGGCATCGACAGTGCATCCGCAATATTGCGTCGCTGCCTGGTCAGACGCTGATAATCGTCGAAGCTTAACAGCACATGGGCGGGCTTGCCGCGATCTGTGATGAATACCGGCCCGCTTTGGGCGGCTCTTTTTGCACGCGTTACGTCCTGGTTCAGCTCTCGACTGGATAATGTCGTGATGGTCATATGGCCGCTCCTGATGATCTGCCAAGTTATGTAGTTACGTTACTACATTAGATTTTCAAAAGCAACCTCAACAGTGCCCATATGCGGGTCGAACCTCCATATAGCTGCTGTGAACGACCCGCTCAAAGGTGTCATGGTTGGTGTTTTGCCATGAGCCGATGTGGGGGCATGCCGGTTTTTCCTTGAGTTGTATGAGGTCAGCGCTTATGGGCAACAGGGCGTTGCTGCGGTTGATGCTCATGTGACTGTCTCTGATCGCAAAATTAGTTCGGCTTTCAAGCATCCAGTTGAAAAATAATGCTCATGGGTTCGCTGCCTTGATGGCTTTTGTAAGTGGCCGTGCCAAAGTAAGTAAATGG
>JBAYOZ010000267.1:0-2914 GCA_041677965.1 Pusillimonas sp. | reverse complement strand
GCAGGCAATGCGTCGTACTCAACCTTGATCCGCTCTGCAGCATCCATTGCATTTTCAAGCGTATCCGCCACCACAAACGCCACCCCGGAGCCAACCGCCAGCACGCGGTCCTTGGCGAGCGGTGGAAACGGAGTGCGATGCCAGGTCTTTCCTGTGATGGTCGGCGGAATGCTGACACAGGGAATCAGGCCCCAGCCATCTTGCTCATAATCTTCCGCTGTCAGTACGGCATAGACGCCGTCAACCTCAAGCGCTTCAGACACGTCAATATCCAGGATCCTGGCATGAGCAACCGGCGATCTGAGCACAAACCCGCGCAACTGGCCCGGCAAGGTAAAGTCATCAGCATACGCCCCGCGCCCGGTCAACAGGCGTGGGTCTTCAAGACGAGGTACGGGTGCTCCGATACCCTGCCCCTGCGCGACTGCTTCTGGCGACAAAACCGCTTCCGACTCAATTTTCATGGCCAAATTTCCCGTATTGCCCGCAGTGATAAAGCAAAGGATCTGCTGATTCATCCGGAAAGCGAATATCCATGACCTCGCCCACAAACAAGGTGTGATCTCCGCACGGGTAGCTATGACGCACGTGTGTCGCAATGGCCACCTTTGAACCATCGAGCACATGTACGCCACCGAGCGCGACAAACTGCGGCTGCAGATCGGGTGACGGTTTTCCTGCAAAATGGTTGCTGGCCCAGCGTTGTTCTTGCGCCAGAATACTCACGCCAAACACACCGGGTGCATTGATTTTTTCGTGCAAACGCGCCTTGCAGGCCACCGACACGATCACCAAAGGCGGCTCGAGCGAACCCGACATGAAGGCATTGGCCGTCATGCCATGCACCTCACCTTCGGTTTCGGTGGTGACCACGACAACGCCGGAGGCGAACTGCCCCATGGCGCGCCGGAAATCAGCCGACTCAAAAGAACGTACACCCTGGGCGACAGGATCTTGCACGATCGACATATTCATCTCCTTGCATACCCGGCCATGAAATGGGCCAGGCTATGATTACTACAACTGCATCGGGGCTGACGCCCCTCCCCTGACAGAATCAGTGGAAAAACTCTTTGTTGGGATCCATGCCCCACTGTGTAGTTTCGTCAGCAAAGCCCGAAAACTTCTGTGGCACATAATCGGCATTCACGCTGTCACCGTCGGTGTAATGCTCGACCCGGAACCCGAACGGATCTCGCCAGTAATCAAAAATCTGGCTGCCCAACAGATGGCGTCCGACACCGACATCCAGCCGGTAACCCTTACGCTCAAGATAGTCGTGCGCCCCCATAACGGCATCCAGATCCAGCATTTCGAACGAGCAGTGATGCACACCCAGGTCTTGGGCCTGAACCACCAGCATTGAATGGTGATCGACCAATTCCTGACCACGATCCATGCGCAGGAATGTGCCGATGACCTGATCCGGATTTCCTGGAACACACATCAGGTCGGTAGGCAGCATGCCGAAACGCGCCTTGAACCAGGCTACCGACGCATCGTGATCGCTGACGCGCAACACAAAATGCCCGAGACGCTCGACCAAACCCGGCTCGCGTACTGGGCGCAACGAGGCATTGGCTCGCTGTTTGACGAATGCCGAGTTGAACGGGTTGGGCTGACGGCGGGTAAGCCGCTCGGCAGGTTCCTGCCCCCAGACGGCATCAATACGCACGCCATCGGGTGTTGACATGCGGACGCGCCAACCACCACCCGGCGCCTCTATGGCCTCGACTGCGGAAGACCCTGGCAATGCGGCCAGTTCATCCAGATCTTCACGTGAATTGACCAGAATACCTGCGCCGACAAACCTGTTTTCAGTGCCGCGAAGCGTGACATGACAGTAGGGAATTGGTCCGGCAGCACGCATATACAGCATGTCGTCAGTTTTCAGTGCCGTTGCCAATCCGAAGTCGTGCATAAACGTCTGCATGAGATCCAGATCATTAACCTGATAAATTACATAGGCAACGTCGTGCGCTTTTGCCATTTTTTCCTCCACGCCAAATTATTAAGGCGGCCCGCCTGACGACGGACCGCAAAAAACGCTGTTACTTCTTGCCCAGAATGCTGACATCGTCCGGATTGATCATATCGGGAACCGTCCAGCCGTTGATGTCGTACTCGCTCATGCACTTTTCGACCAGACCACGCATGTTGGCCATATCGGGACCTTTTTGCGCATCAAACAAGTTGGCAAAACGGGTGACGTCATTCGAACCCAGATAATTGATTTCGTACAGCTCGTGACGAGCACCGAACTCGGTGCCAATGGTTTCCCAAAGCAGCTTCATGGTTTTGACACGCTCAATCGCATCCACATCGGTACCACGAACATAACGATCAAGGTAGCCGCGAATTTGTGGCTCTTTAAAGTCATTGGCATGCGAATTTAGGTAAATCAGGCCGCTGGCCACAACGGTTTCAATAATGTTTTTGATCGCAGGGAACGCAATCTGTGAAATCGTGCGATAGGCACCGGCAAAACGGGCATCGGGCTGAACCATGCCATTCCAGGGGATATTGCTCTTGGCCATGGCGTCCGACAGACCCCACATGGTGTTGCGCCAGGCGATCACCTCACCCAAACGCGACTGCACACCGTGAAAACCCGATGCTCCGGTAATGTCCAGCGCCTTGCTAAGCAAGCCACAGATAAAGTCAAGTTTGACGGCGAAACGTGTGCAACCGTGCATCGACGCGCGGCTGTTGAAACCGGACTCGGGCGCGAAACGGTTGGCGTGGTCAATATCGCCATGCATGAAAACGTCTTCCCAAGGCACGAAGACATTGTCCATGACCAGAATGGCGTCGTTTTCGTCCATACGGCTGGACAGCGGATAATCGAACGGACTACCCAGGACGGCGGCACGATACTCGTTGGACATCCGGGAAATCATTTTGACACCGGGAG
>JBAYOZ010000266.1:0-2931 GCA_041677965.1 Pusillimonas sp. | reverse complement strand
TACCACCAGCAGTAAAGCACGCTATTTTAGCATGCTTTTTCAGAAAAACAAACTATAACGATCTTTTTACAACCAAGCGCTTTAACAGCATAAGCCCCAAAAAAGGGGCAATACACTCAGCGACATCAGTTGGACGCAGGCGCCTGTGGAACAGCAGCGCCCGCATCGGCAGGCACCGCCGCAGCGTTTGGCACTTGCGGAACGGCAGCATCGGGCACCGAACCCGGCACCTGCGGCACAGCCGACGAGGCATCAGGCACCGCGCCAGGAACTTGCGGCACAGCAGAGCCTGCAGGCGGGGCCTGCTCTGCCTGATAGCCCTGCATGATGCCCGAGTCGATGATGGAGTCACCCGTACGATGCGACACAAACGCCAGACCAATGGTTGAGGCAAAAAACACCACTGCAGCCCATTTGGTTGTACGCGACAAGAAGTTGGCCGCACCGGTTGCCCCGAAAAGACTACCCGCAGACCCGCCGCCAAACGATGAGCCCATGTCGGCACCCTTGCCCTGCTGCAGCAGCACCAGCACAATAATGCTTAGCGATGAAATTACCTGAATCGCCAGAAGAAGGGATGACAACCATTCCATTTGTTTACTCCGGGCCTTACGCGGCCACAATACCTAAAAATTCATCGGCCACCAGCGCCGCTCCGCCCACCAGGGCGCCATCAATGTCAGGCATGGCGAACAGACTGGCTGCATTGCCGGCCTTGACGCTGCCACCATACAGCACTTGAACCTGCCCCACCCCAAGCGCCTCAAGCGCCTGACGAATAAGTGCATGCACGGCCTGCGCCTGCTCTGGCGATGCCGTACGGCCTGTACCAATTGCCCATACCGGCTCGTATGCAATGACCATGCGGGCTACGGCCTGCGCACCCAGGGCAAGAACCGGCGCCAGCTGCCGGCTGATGACCTGCGCCGTTTCCCCGGCCTCTTGCTGCTGCAGGGTTTCGCCGACACACACCACAGGGGTCAAACCCGCCTGCAAAGCCACAGCGGCCTTTTGAGCGACCTGCTCATCGGATTCGGCATGATAGCTGCGCCGTTCAGAGTGACCCACCAAAACCCAGCGGCAGTCAAAATCATTCAGCATGCCAACACTGACTTCACCGGTGTACGCACCGGAGGCATGCACGCTGACGTCTTGTGCACCCCAGGAAACAAGGCTGCCCGACAGTGCAGCCTGGGCTTGCGCAAGGTATGGAAACGGCACACATACGGCCGCCCGGGTGACGGTTTGCGCACCGACGCCGTCGCGCACGGCCTGTAGCAGCGCAGCGTTGGCAGCCAGGCTGCCGTTCATTTTCCAGTTACCGATAACCAGACGTTGACGAGCGTGTGTTGTATTCATTGGCCTGCAGGCTTGTGATCAAGAAAACCCGCAATTGTAGCTTGAATAAGCACCAGCCGCATAGCGCCCAAGTTATTGAACCGTCAGAATGATTTTGCCGATATTATCGCCGGCTTCCATCATGGCATGGGCCTGGGCCGCCTGCTCAAGGGGAAAGGTGGCATGTACAACCGGGCGCAGCGCACCCGATTCAAGCAAGGGCCAGACCTTTTCCCGCAGGGCCGAGGCAATGGCGGCCTTGAACGCAACCGGGCGCGGGCGCAGGGTTGAACCCGTAATCGTGAGGCGACGGCGCAATACCTGGTTGAAATCAACCGTGCCTTTAGGACCACCCAGCAGCGCGATAATCACCACCCTTCCATCGTCCGCCAGACATTTCAGGTCGCGTTCAATGTAATCCCCGGCCACCATATCCAGGATGACATCCACACCCTTACCCTCGGTAAAGATACGAATTTCTTCGACAAAATCCTGGGTACGGTAATTGATGCCCTTCGCTGCACCCAGCGCCTCGACCGCCTTGACACGCGCATCAGACCCTGCGGTGGCATAGACTGTATGCCCCAATGCCACGGCCAGCTGGATCGCGGTAGTGCCAATACCACTGGCCCCTCCGTGAACCAGCAAGGCTTCGCCTGACTTCAACTGGCCGCGATCAAACACATTGCTCCAGACCGTAAAAAACGTTTCAGGCAAACCCGCGGCTTCGATATCGGTAAAGCCGCGCGGCACGGGCAAACATTGCAACGCCGGCGCAACACAATATTCGGCATAGCCCCCACCGGCAACCAACGCGCACACCCTGTCACCCAGGGTGAATTCACCCGCAGCGAGGTCGCCACCCACAATTTCACCCGCCACTTCAAGGCCCGGCAAATCAGAGGCCCCCGGTGGCGGCGGATAATTGCCTGCACGCTGAAAAACATCTGGCCGGTTGATCCCGGCGGCCGACACCTTGATCAAGACCTCGCCCGGGCCAGGCTCAGGCACAGGACGCTCTGTGAGCACCAGGACTTCGGGACCACCGGGCTGACTGATTTCGACCGCTTTCATGATGAGTTCTCCTGAGTTTACTGACAAACGCCCCACGCAAGAACAATGCGCGCAACCGGGACCGCTAATTCAAGATGACAATTTACACGACATACGCTAAACTTGCGGGCTTGCAATCGCAAACGCATGGAAGCGTGGCAGAGCGGTTGAATGCACCGGTCTTGAAAACCGGCAAGGGTTTGCGCCCTTCGTGAGTTCGAATCTCACCGCTTCCGCCAGATTTTTAAAAAAGCCCTTGATAATCAAGGGCTTTTTTATTAATTCAACATCCGGTATGCCATTCATGATCGGGCTAAATTAATTGGCCAATTGGCACTAGTGCCACACTTTGCCAAGTCAGCCAAGCTCCCCTACTCCACTAACACCGCCCGAGCTGAAGAATTAGCGCATAAAGCCAACTACAAGCAACTTTGGTTACGCGGTCAACGATACATCATCCCTGCATGGTCGCTCCATGCGCGACGCTTGCACTCAAGACGGCGATTACGCCATCGTGGATCGATCAGTCGCGGTGTCGAG
>JBAYOZ010000265.1:0-2931 GCA_041677965.1 Pusillimonas sp. | reverse complement strand
TGCCATGCGCCGAAGACGGGATAAGGCAAACAGTACGCTGATGGTCGCCCCGGCTGCGATGCCAGGCACGAATCGCCAGCAAACCGGCATATTCACCCTGAGCGCCAGAATTTGGCTGCAAACTGACAGCGTCGTAGCCGGTGATTTCACACAACCAGGCCGATAGCTGGTCGATCAGTTGACGATACCCCACGGCCTGTTCATCGGGCACAAAGGGGTGCAGCCCAGAGAATTCGGGCCAGGTAACGGGCAGCATTTCGGTCGTGGCGTTGAGCTTCATGGTGCATGAACCCAAGGGAATCATGGTGCGATCCAGCGCCAGATCTTTGTCGGCCAACATACGCAAATAGCGCAGCATGTCGGTTTCGGAACGTATCGACGAAAACACCGGGTGTGTCAGTATGGGCGTTTCACGCTGCAAAACTGCGGGCAAAGTCTGGGCGAACCGACCGGCTGACAATGATGAAAGATCGACATGGGCCATCACATCATCAACGATACGGATGGCCTGATCGGGACGACCGCAAACGTCAGCAAAAACCATCAGAAGATCGCGCAAATCTTCCAATTCGACGGTTTCGTCCAGCGAGAAGGCGACGCTGTCTGACGATACGATGCGCAGATTGATCTGGCTGGCCCGGGCTCGACAGACCAGCGCATCGGTTTGCGACCCACTGGCTACATGGAGCGTATCAAAGCTGGTGGCATTGGCAATGTGCCAGCCCATGCGCGCCAGTGCATCGCGCGCCACGGCTGTTGCCCCCGCAACCCGACGGGCAATGACCCGCAACCCTTCAGGCCCATGCCAAAGGGCATACATACCCGCCATGATAGCCAGCAAAACTTGCGCCGTACAAATATTGGATGTGGCCTTTTCACGCCGGATATGCTGCTCACGGGTTTGCAGGGCCAGACGCAAAGCCGGCTGCCCCTGGCTGTCGACCGAAACCCCCACCAGCCGCCCAGGCAGATGACGGCGCAACGCTTCACGGCAGGCCATGAACGCGGCATGCGGGCCACCGTACGCCATGGGAATGCCAAACCGTTGACTGGAACCCACCACCAGATCAGCACCCCAGTGGCCAGGTGCCTTCAAGAGCACCAGCGCCAGCAGATCGGCGGCAACTGCCACCAATGCACCCATTTGGTGAGCCCTGGCGACCAGATCGGTGTAATCAACCACACCCCCGAGCGAATGGGGGTATTGCAACAACACGCCGAAGCATTCGGGCAAGCCGTCGGCCTCGTCACCAATGGAAAGTTCTATACCCTGCGCTTCGGCATGCGTGGCCAGAACCGCCAACGTTTGCGGATGGCAATACCGGGAGGCGAAGAACCGGCGATTGTTACCGTCAGACTGGCGCCAGGCCACACCCATGGCCTCGGCCGCCGCCGTGGCCTCGTCGAGCAGTGACGCGTTGGCAAGATCCATACCGCACAGATCGGCCACCATGGTCTGAAAATTCAGCAAAGCCTGCAGGCGCCCCTGGGAGATTTCAGGCTGATACGGGGTGTACGCCGTATACCAGGCCGGGTTCTCGAGCACATTGCGCTGGATGACTGCGGGCGTGAACGTGCCGTAATACCCTTGGCCAATATAGCTGCGAAAGACCTGGTTTTGGCCGGCCAGGGCACGCAGTTTCGCCAGCGCCTGTGTTTCAGAAAGCGGCTCGGGCAAGCTTAATGGCCGGCCATGACGAATACCGGCAGGCACCACCTGATCGACCAGTTCATCCAGGCTCCCGACCCCCAGCACCGACAGCATCGTAGCTTGCTCGTGGGGTGTGGGGCCAATGTGCCGCTGAGCGAAACTGCTGACAGGATCGACCGGATTGTTCATGATTGACGCCTTATACCTGCACGGCCAAAATTACTGTGCCGCCCGATAGCCCTCGGCGTCGAGCAGGTTGTCGACATCGTCGGCCTTAACCGGGCGAATTTTAAAGATCCAGGCGTCGTAGGCCGATGCGTTGATGAGTTCCGGCTCAGCTTCGAGCGCCTCGTTAAACGCCACAATTTCGCCATCAACCGGCGCGTAAATATCGGATGCCGCCTTGACGGATTCGACCACACCAGCGGTATCACCGGCCTTCAGATGGGCCCCCACCTTGAAGTCACCGACGAACACCAGGTCGCCCAGCTGGTCTTGTGCATTATCGGTAATGCCAACCAGAAACAAGCCTTCTTCGGCTTTTACCCATTCGTGGGATGCCGTGTATTTACGATCGTTTGGCAGATTCATTCAAGCCTCTTGTTCAATAAAAATAATCGGTGAAGTTTACGCCAGCCTGAGACGGTTATACCCACGGCATGCAAAGCTTGTACGACAGCCCGAAACGGTTCAGCGGGGCTTGCGCCCCACAAAGGGCAATGTGACGACCTGGGCGAACAACCATTTGTCACGAATGCAAACCTGCACCGATGTTCCGTCTGGCAACGACCCGGGCACCCGCGCCAATGCAACCGAACAGCCCAGGGTCGGCGACTGGCTGCCACTGGTCACTTCGCCTTCACCCAAAGGGGTACGCACGGGCATACCGGCACGCATAACGCCGCGGTCAAGCAATTTGAGGCCAACACGATGACGTTCGCGCGGCGCAACCTCAAGGGCGTCACGACCAATGAACTCGCGCTCAGGGTCGTGCAACGAAACTGTCCAGCCCAACCCCGCTTCGAACGGGTTCACACTTTCATCCATATCAAGGCCATACAAATTCAGCCCGGCCTCAAGCCGCAGGGTGTCGCGTGCTCCGAGGCCGCAGGGCTGCACGCCAGCCTGCAACAGATCGGCCCACAACACGGTGGCCCGGGCAGCCGGCAAGGTGATTTCGAACCCGTCCTCACCGGTATAACCGGTGCGGGCCAGCAAGACGTTGTCTGGCAAGGCGGCACAATGAAACGGTGCCAGCTGCGCAACGGTTTGCCCCCACT
>JBAYOZ010000264.1:0-2936 GCA_041677965.1 Pusillimonas sp. | reverse complement strand
TTAAAGCCTATGAAGCGTCTACGAAACGGGTAGGCCAGGTGCTGAAATCCGGTGACCTGATTGCACACCGCAATGCCACCGAGATCATGACTGAAGAGGTGCGGCCCCTGATGGCGCGTGCAACCGAGCTTCTTGCCGAGGTGCTTGACCGCAAAACGGCCAATGCGGCGATGCTCAGCGCAAAAAGCGATGAGGTATTCGAGCAGGTTCGTTTAATGCTTATTTTGCTGACCGTCGGCGGCGTGCTGGTCGGCATCATTATCGGTGTCTTGCTGACGCGCAGCCTGACACGATCCCTGGGTGGTGAGCCCGGCGACGCGGCCAAAGCCGCTGGTGCCATTGCCGCTGGTGATCTTGGCTCCAATATTGATGTCTCGCGCGCCAAACCTGGCAGCATCATTTATGCCATGAAGCAAATGCAGTCGTCGCTGCGCGAGGTGGTCGGTTCGGTTCGTCGCGCCAGCGAAAGCATTTCAACGGGCGCGCACCAGATTGCTATCGGCAATACCGACTTGTCGCAGCGCACCGAAGAACAGGCGGCCAGCCTGCAAGAAACGGCGGCATCCATGGAGCAGCTGTCCAGCACCGTCAAATCAAACTCTGACAGCGCCAAGCGTGTGACCCAGATGGCCATGGCCGCCAGCAGCGTGGCCGGTCGTGGTGGCGAGGTTGTAGGCCAGGTCGTTGAGATGATGAGCGACATCAACGAATCGTCGCGCAAGATATCCGACATTATCGGTGTCATTGATGGCATTGCCTTCCAGACCAACATTCTGGCCCTGAACGCTGCCGTTGAGGCGGCCCGTGCCGGCGAGCAAGGGCGGGGTTTTGCGGTGGTGGCTGGCGAGGTTCGCAGCCTGGCGCAGCGTAGCGCCGATGCTGCCAAAGAAATCAAGGTACTTATCGGCGAAAGCGTGTCGCGCGTTGACGCCGGTGGGCAGCTGGTCAGTGATGCCGGTGCGACCATGGCCGACATTGTCACCCAGGTCAATAGCGTTACCGACCTGATCAAGGAAATTGACCGCGCCACTGACGAACAGGCCTCGGGTCTGTCGCAGGTTAACGTGGCTGTCAGCCAGCTTGATGAAGTCACCCAGCAGAACGCGGCGCTGGTTGAAGAGTCTGCGGCGGCCGCAGCCAGTCTGAATGATCAGGTGCAAGAACTGGTTCGCGCCATCTCGGTATTCAAGGTTGACGATCACATGACGATTGACGGTGTGGCAACGCTGCGCCCCGATGCACCCGCCCGCGCGGCACTGCCCAAACGCAAAGCCCCCGCAGTAGCCGCTCCGGCTTCGGCACCGCGTGTTGCCGCCCCGGCCGCAACGTCAAATGGTTCGTCTGAACGTGCCTCGACATCGTCTGCGCCGGCCGGATCAAGGGCGTCGGGTCATGCGGCCCCCCGGGCTTCCAAAACAGAGCCTGCATTGAAGCGTCCTGCGCTGTCGTCGGCCCCTTCATCAGGTCTGAAATCAGGTGCCAGACCCGCGCCTAAGCCGTCTGTCGAAGACAAAGAAGATGACTGGGAAACCTTCTGATCATTGAGGGTGAATAAACAAAAAACCGGGTTCTGTGCTGAGCAGAACCCGGTTTTTTTACGATGACACCTGTGCCACAAGGTGGTTCATGCAGCAGAACCGCACCAACGTCGGCAAGTGCCGCAAGGCTGCGGTGGGCTTGTACAGAGAGTTGACCGCAGCATTTTCCTGGTCATGTGCCGGATGAAGGTGCTGGCCCCTCGTTCAATCGCCGCACCGGCAAGCTTCGTACCCGTCTTCCTGTCGCCGCAAAAATTGCGTTGCAGAGCGCCGGGGCAATCGGCGGAACCGGTGGTTCTCCCACTCCGCCGGGTGGCACATCAATGGCATTATTCACCAGGTGGGTACGAATGACTGGCGGTGCAGCACCATGACGCAGTACTTCGTAATCATGGAAATTGCCTTGTTTGACCCGGCCGTTTTCAAAGGTGATTTCGCTGTTCAGTGCCAGCGCCAGCCCCATGATGGCGCCGCCCTCAAGCTGGGCGCGGATGCGTTCCGGGTTGATTTGCGGACCGCAATCAATGGCCGTATCGACGGCAACAACATGCGCTTCACCTTTGTCATCAACATGAACTTCGATGACGGCGGCGGCATAGCTCATGAAGCTGTAGCAGAACGCCAGCCCCAGGCCATGGCCATCGGGTAGCTGGCGGCCCCAGCCGGCGCCCTTGGCCGCGGCCTCAATCACGTCGCGCAGACGCCCCGTGTCGTAAGGGTAGCGTTCGGGCGATTCAGTGTAGTTCCAGGTGTCGGCCAGGCTGGTCGGGTCAAGTTTGCGCGGCGGCCCGATCAGGTCAAGGGCAAACTGTTTTGGGTCTTTGCCCGCCTTATGGGCCAGTTCGTCAATGAAGCATTGGGCGGCAAACGCATGCGGTATGTTGGCCACCGAACGGAACCAGCCAATACGGGCATGTGCAGGTACTTCAGCGGTTTCGATGCGTACATTCGGAATCGGGTAGGGCATATTGATGGCCGACATGGCCGACTCAAATAACTGCTGGCCTTGCGCGCCTTCACTGAACAGCGAGGCAATGGTGGGTGCTGCCGAACGGTGCAACCAGGACTGCACCGTGCCTGTTTCGTCCAGTACGGCTTCCATGCGCTCGACCGAAACCGTATGCAGGTAGCCATGACGAATATCGTCTTCGCGTGACCAAATGACTTTGACCGGGGTGCCGGCCGGCATGGCTTTTGCAATGATGGCCGCTTCGTCAACATAATCGGGCTTTGATTTACGGCCAAACCCGCCACCCAGCAACAGCACATTCACCCTGACGTTTTCGGGCTTGAGGCCCAGACGCTTGGCGACGATGTCTTGCGCCAGCGGCGGGTTTTGAACGGAGGTCCACACCTCGGCACCGGCCTCGGTAATGCGCACGGTGGCTGATGGGGTTT
>JBAYOZ010000263.1:0-2949 GCA_041677965.1 Pusillimonas sp. | reverse complement strand
TGCTTCATTCCCCACAAGTGTCACGCCTCTATCGGGGTGCTGGCGGCCGTCAGCGTGGCTACGGCGGTTGCGTTGCCCGGGTCTGTGGCCAGTATCGAGGGCCAGATGCCCAACGTGCTGCCGGCGACACGTCAATCCGGGGCGTCGGTGTCAGGCGACGATAGGGGTTCGCCCCTGCCGAAATCGGCGCAATTGGCGGCGCAATCGGGGTCAGACCCCGGTTTATTTACCTGTGTGGCCGTACTCGATATCGAGCATCCCACCGGGCATTTGTCGGTTGAGCTGCAGCTTGAACGCGCGGGTGACCAGGTCGTTGTGACCAGTGCCGCCCTGATTCGTACGGCGCGCTGGCTGTTTGATGGCCGCGTTCATATTCCGGCCCGTGTCTGGTCGGGTTCAGAGCCACGTTCTGGCCCACGCTCAGACCCATGCCCGGGCGCGAGCCACTAACTTTTGTATGAGGTTTTTATGACCAAACAGGTTTTGCTGCTTCTTCCGGGGTTGCTGTGCGATGAAACGGTCTGGACGCATCAGCGGTCGGCCTTGTCGGCCATTGCCGATACCGTGGTTCCCGACTACGCATCACTGGACAGCATCGGTGCCATGGCGGAAAAGGTGTTGCGCGAGGCACCATCACAAACCTTTGCCCTGGCCGGGCACTCCATGGGGGGGCGCGTTGCGCTCGAAGTCGTGCGCAAGGCCCCCGAACGGGTTACGCGCCTGGCGCTGCTGGACACAGGCTTTGAACCGATTGCTGTCGGCGAGGCCGGTGAGCAAGAACGGGCCAAGCGCATGAACTTGCTTGATACCGCCAAAACCCGGGGCATGCGCGCCATGGGTCAGCAATGGGCACCGGGCATGGTGCACCCCGATCGTGTGGCTACACCCGTATTTGACGAGATCCTGGCCATGATCGAGCGCCGTACGCCGGCCGAGTTTGAAGCGCAAATAACAGCATTGCTGGGGCGCCCCGATGCAGGGCCGGTATTGTCCTTGTTACGTTGCCCTACCCGCCTGATCTGCGGCCGGCAAGATGCCTGGAGCCCCTACGCCCGTCATGAAGTCATGCAGCAAATGATTCCGGTGCCCTGGTCACGGCTCAGTGCGGTTGAAGACTGCGGCCATATGTCGACCATGGAACGCCCCGACGCGGTCAGTGCGCTGCTGGCGCAATGGCTGCTGCAATAGCGTGTTGTGTTTAACCCTTAAGGCCCTAAATGAACCCGATCATCCCTGAAAACCTGGCTGTTCAGGTCGTGTGCAAAGACCTGGTCGCTCGTTCGGCACAGTATTCAGATCAGCAAGATTACGCGTCGTTTGTTCAGCTGTTCACCGAAGATGCGGTACTTACCCGACCGGGCGGCAGCCCCCTGGTCGGACGTGACGCCATTTTGGCGTCGTATCGGTCCAAACCCGCCGAACGCCTGACCCTGCATTTCGTGACCAATACGGTAGTAACGGATATAACCGCCAGCAGCGCCTCCATGAGCAGTTATGTGTTGCTCTGGAGCAGCTCAACCGATCTGCCCGTTGAGGCCTTTGGCCGCAAGGCCAATGCCCGCCAGGTGGCCGGTATGTTTGAAGACCGGGTTGTCTTGACTGACCACGGTTGGAAAATCGCTGAGCGTCGGGCAAAATTCAGCATGTATTCTGAATGAATGAGGCAAAACATGGCTGGCGATATTTCCCCCCTTGAAATCCGCAAGGTTGGCTTGATTGGTTTTGGTGAGGCAGGGCGCCTGCTGGGCGAGGGGCTGGTCAAGGCGGGCCTTCTGGTCACGGCCTACGATATCCAGATCGAAACACCGCAAGGCTGGGCGCTGATGGCGCGCAGCACCGACGAGGTCGGGGTGTTGCTGTCCGACATGCCGGCCCAGGCCGTTAAAGGTTGTGACCTGGTCATTTCGGCGGTAACAGCCAGTTCGGCAGCGGCTGTGGCCGAGCAGGTCGGGCCCATGCTGGCGCCGGGTCAAATCTTTCTTGATATCAACTCTGTATCGCCGGCCACCAAGGCGCACGACCGCAATGCGGTCGAACGGGGTGGGGCAACCTACATTGAAGCGGCGGTCATGGCACCTTTGCCCCCCTATGGCTTGCGGGTTCCCATGCTGCTGGGTGGCGCAAAAGCAAAGGCGGTGTCCGATGCCCTGAATACCATCGGCTTGCATACCCGTGCAGTTTCTGCCGATGTCGGTGTGGCATCGGCCATCAAAATGTGCCGTAGCGTCATGATCAAAGGCCTGGAAGCACTGGCAGTCGAGTGCCTGACGGCAGCCCGACGCTATGGTGCCGAGCGCGAGGTGCTTGAATCACTGGCTGAAACGTTTCCCGGCATGGGCTGGACCGATCGCCAGCCCCATTATCTGGTCAGTCGCGTGGCCGAGCATGGCCGTCGTCGTGCCGAAGAAATGCGCGAGGTGGCCGATACCTTGCTGGACGTCAAGGTCGACCCGGTCATGGCCCGGGCCACCGCAACCGTGCAAGATGCCGTTGTTGACCTGATGGAAAAGAAAGGGGTGGCTTACCCGAAAGAACAGGCCTTTGACTGGCCGACATTTGTCGACCAGCTGCACCCCGACCGCGATTAAAGCAGCGCTTCCATTGCCCAGGCGTCGTAGCAGAACCAGACCAGCAAGCCGGTAACGACCGCCAGGAAGGGGGCCAGGCTGCGGAACAAGGTCATGGCGGGTACCCCCGTCATGGCTGACGCCACAAACAGCCCGGTTCCTACCGGGGGTGTCAGCAAGCCCAGCACCAGGTTCAGGCAAACCACCACACCAAACTGGAAGGGCGAAATGCCAAACTGGGTGGTGGCGATAGGCAGCAAAATGGGAACGACCAGAATCAGTGCCGCCACGCCGTCAATAAACATGCCGACCAGCAGCAGCAAGCCCATCACCATCAGCAGGAAAACGAACGGGTCAGACGTGCTGTCGCCAATCCAGGCGG
>JBAYOZ010000262.1:0-2971 GCA_041677965.1 Pusillimonas sp. | reverse complement strand
CTCTTCGGTGAGCATGAACTTGGTGGTACGCGCCAGCGGGTCGAAGGACGATTCAGCCAGGGCACACAGCTGGAACTTGCCGTCACGGTCAGTGAAGTACGTGAACATGTAAAACGCCAGCCAGTCGGGGGTTTTTTCGTTGAAAGCGCCCAGAATACGTGGGCTTTCCTCGCTGCCCGAATTACGCTGCAACAGTGCGTCGGCCTCTTCACGGCCATCGCGACCGAAGTAGCGGTGCAACAGGTAAACCATAGCCCACAGGTGACGCCCTTCTTCGACGTTGACCTGGAACAAGTTGCGCAGATCGTACTGTGACGGTGCGGTCAGACCCAGGTGACGCTGCTGCTCGACCGATGCAGGCTCGGTGTCACCCTGGGTCACGATAATGCGGCGCAGGTTCGCACGGTATTCGCCCGGTGCGTCTTGCCATGCCGCTTCGCCCATATGCTCGCCAAAGTGGATCTTGCGATCTTGTTCGGGTGGTGTCAGGAAGATACCCCAACGGTAATCGGGCATTTTGACGTGTCCGAAGTGGGCCCAGCCGCTCGGGTCGACGCTGACCGCAGTGCGCAGGTAAACGTCCATGTTCTGCGACGATTCAGGGCCCATGTCGGCCCACCACTTCAGGTAGTTGGGCTGCCAGTGTTCAAGCGCGCGCTGCAATGTGCGATCGCTGGACAGGTTGACGTTATTGGGGATCTTTTCTGAGTAATTGATACCGGACATCTTGTTGACTCCTGTAGATTATTATCGTCGTAGACTTACACACGATTCCAGTCAAAGCTGGGTTTCTCACCTTTGCCGTACAGCTTGAGGGCACCTTTCTCACCCGAAGCATTCGGCCGATAGAAGATCCAGTTCTGCCAGGCCGACAAGCGACCGAACACACGGGTTTCCATCGTTTCTTTTACGCCAAAGCGCAAATTGGCTTCCAGACCTGTCAGCGAATCGGGCGACAGGGCGACACGCTCTTCGAGCGCGATACGGATTTCATCAGCCCAATCAAGGTCGTCAAGGGCGAACGTGACCAGACCCAGTTTCTCGGCTTCGGCAGGCGACAGTTTCTGGCCAATGACGGCACGAACCGCGTCAAGAGCAGGCGCTTCTTCGTAGAAACGGCGTTCGAGGCGGGACTGGGCACTGACCATGGGGTACGTACCAAAGTTCAGTTCATTGGCAACGATCTGTGCCGGCGTGTCGGTTTCAGGATCGTCAAGCATGTAGGTGCGGTCAGCGGCCAATGCCAGCTCGAGCAGCGTACCGGCGAAACACGAACCCGGTTCGATCAGGGCAAACAACGAGCGCGAGGTCACATCAAGGCGGGCCAGCGTGCGACGCAGCATACCGGTGGTTTCACGAACGAACCAGTTATCCGCAAATTTTTGCAGCGTTGCATCTGCGGCCAGAACACGGTCTGCATCACCTTCGGTCTTGAGGACCCAGGTGCCAATATCGAGTTCGTTGGAGCGCAGTTGCAGGATGGCGTCGTCGAGCTCACGCGCCATTTGCAGCGGCCACCAGGCAGCGCCCTGGGCTTCGATGGCAGCGATATCGGCCGGCACATCGGCGTCAGGCGCTTTAACGACCAAGGTAGCAATACGCTGGTTGCGGTCAATGGTGACCTGCACAAATTTGTAGCTCATGCCATCGGCGCTGTCTTCGCGCTGTACGGGTGTCAGGGCAACCCCTTTGGCACCGACCGGGCGGTTGCTGGTGGCTGCCAGTTCAGCCGCACGCTTTTTCACGCCTTCGGCAAATACGTTGGGCTTGATCACGTCGTCGACCAGACGCCATTCTTTGGCGCGCTCGCCACGCACACCCTCAACCAGGGTACAGAAAATATCGGCTCGGTCGTGACGCACTTTGCGCTTGTCGGTAACGCGGGTCAAGCCACCCGTACCGGGCAACACACCCAGCAAAGGCACTTCAGGCAACGAGACAGCCGATGAGCGGTCGTCGATAAGCAGGATTTCGTCGCAGGCCAGGGCCACTTCATAGCCACCACCGGCGCATGCACCATTGACGGCGGCAATGAACTTCAGGCCGTTGTAACGGCTGGAATCTTCGATGCCATTACGCGTTTCGTTGGTAAATTTACAAAAGTTGACTTTCCAGGCGTGCGAGGAGAGACCCAGCATGAAAATGTTGGCACCCGAGCAGAAAATACGGTCTTTCTTGCTGGTCATCACAACCGTGCGCACTTCGGGATGTTCGAAACGGATGCGCTGGAGGGCGTCGTGCAATTCAATATCGACACCAAGGTCGTAAGAATTCAGCTTGAGCTTGTAACCAGGACGAAGGCCTGCATCTTCATTGACGTCCATTGCCAGGGTGGCAACTTCGCCGTCAAAACTCAAATCCCAGTGCTTGTACTGGCTGGGGTCGGTGCGAAAGTCTACGCGGGATGCGGCTTCAGTCATGGGTTAGTCTCCTCTGTGTAAAGCTGAATAATAATGCATCTGATGAATTTTTGTGCATCATAATGCAACCTCTTGGTGGCGTCAATAAAACACATGCAAAAAAATGCATGTTGTGAAAAATACTGCGGGTCAAACGAGGGAAAGCCCCGCAACCTCACGGATATGGGTACGCAAACGTTCAAATGCGTCTGTCAGACCAACCTGACTGGTCATGCAGGTGTAATCGGCCTTGGAATAAAAGGCCTCGCGGCCAGCCAAAATGCGTTTAAGGTCGAGCATGGCTTCGTTGTTGCCGGCCATAGGTCGGAAATCACCCTGTGCCATGACCCGGGCCATGTGGTCTTCAGGGGTGGCCTTGACCCACACGGTGTAGCAATGCGACAGCAGAACATTCAATGTCGAGGGCTCTGAAACAATGCCGCCTGGCGTTGCCAGCACCATTTCAGGATACAACTGCAGGGCCTCTTCGAGCGCACGCTTTTCGTAGCGCCGATACGCGGTGGGGCCATACAGGCTGTAGATTTCAAGAATCCGGCACCCCGCCACGCGCT
>JBAYOZ010000261.1:0-2983 GCA_041677965.1 Pusillimonas sp. | reverse complement strand
GTGTTCTTCTTCGATGAGGCCCATTTGTTGTTTGCCGATGCACCCAAGGTGCTGGTTGAAAAAATCGAGCAAGTGGCCAGGCTGGTGCGATCCAAAGCGGTGGGTGTCTATTTTGTGACCCAGAACCCGCTGGATATTCCGGATACGATTTTGGGTCAGTTGGGGAACCGCGTGCAGCACGCCTTGCGCGCCTTCACTCCGCGCGACCAGAAAGCCGTGCGCTCTGCGGCACAGACCATGCGCCCGAACCCGTCGCTGGACATTGAGGCGGCGATTACCGAACTGGGCGTTGGCGAGGCGCTGGTGTCATTGCTGGATGAAAAAGGGCGTCCAGGTGTCACCGAGCGGGTCTGGATGGTAGCGCCGGGCAGTCGTATCGGCCCGGCCACGGACGCCGAACGGTTGGCCATTCGGTCTGCCTCGCTGTTGGGTGGCAAGTACGACCGTGCGGTTGACCGCGAGTCGGCCTATGAGGTGTTGCTGGCGCGCGCGAACAAGGGCGTGGCCGATGAGCCGTCAACCGCTGAGAAGTCTGAAGGCGACGGGGTTATGGGGGTTGTCAGTGATTTCTTGTTTGGCAGCACCGGCCCGCGTGGCGGGCGGCGTGACGGCGTAGTGCAGTCTGTCGCCAAAAGCATGGTCAGGCGAGCTGCCACGCAATTGCTGCGTGGCGTTCTGGGTTCGCTGACCGGACGGCGTTAAGCAACCTTTTGTTCTACAGCCTGCTGCCCCATGCGCAGGCCGTATCAAGCGTTTGCTTTTTAGTCTTCGAGGTGGTAGCGCTGGACGCGTTCCACCTCGTTTTTCGAGCCCAGGATAACACCGATACGCTGGTGCAGGCCTTCGGGCTGCACATCAAGGATGCGCACGTCACCATCGATCGCTGCGCCACCGGCCTGTTCAACCAGCATGCTCATGGGGTTGGCCTCGTACATCAGACGCAGTTTGCCTTTTTTGCCTGAAGCGCGGGCATCGCGGGGGTACATGAAAATGCCGCCGCGGGTCATGATGCGATGAACATCGGCCACCATCGAGGCAATCCAGCGCATGTTGTAGTCTTTGCCCAAGGGGCCGGTTTTACCCGCCAGGCAGTCGTCAATGTAACGCTTGACGGGTGTTTCCCAGTGCCGCATGTTCGACATGTTGATGGCAAATTCGGCCGTGTCTTCCGGAATGCGCATGTTTTCTGTTGTCAGCACCCACGAGCCCATTTCGCGGTCAAGGGTGAAGCCAACCACACCGGTACCCACTGTCAGGACCAGCATGCTTTGAGGCCCGTAAACGGCATACCCTGCAGCAACCTGTCGGTTGCCGGGTTGCAGGAAGTCTTTCTCTTCAATATCACGGCCAGCCGCATCGGCAGGTGCTTGCAGTACCGAGAAAATGGTGCCGATCGAGACGTTGACGTCAATGTTGGACGAGCCGTCGAGCGGGTCGAACATCAACAGGTATTCGCCTTTCGGGTAACGGTGCGGGATACGATGGATGGTTTCCATTTCCTCGGAAGCCATAGCCGCCAGGTGACCGCCCCATTCGTTGGCCTCCAGCAAGATTTCGTTGGACATGACATCGAGTTTTTTCTGGACTTCGCCCTGGACGTTTTCGCTTTCCAGGCTGCCCAGAACACCGCCCAGGGCACCTTTGCCAACGGCGTGGCTGATGGCCTTGCAGGCGCGGGCTACCGTTTCGATCAGCAGTCTTACTTCGGCAGAGACGGCGCCTTTGAGGCGTTGTTGTTCGACCAGGTATTGGGTCAGTGTTTTACGTTTCACGGTGATGTGCTCCGGATAGGGTTGTACCAGCGTCAGTCTTAGACTGAGCGCCTTGGAAATAATTTCTTCGACATTGCGTGACAGCCCTGCATGTTGCTGTATGCGCTCGAGCCGTTGTTTCACGGCGTCCCGCGCTTCGGGAACAAGTCGTGCCCAGTGGTCAAAGGCGCGCGAAAGTCGGGCGGCAATTTCAGGGTTGAGGGCATCCAGGGCAATGACTTGTTCCGCCCAGAAATCGTAGCCTGTATCGCAATAAATGCCAGTAAGGTTGTTCAGACAGAACTGGAAGACAAGTGAGCGAGCGCGGTTCGGGTTACGCAGCGTAAAGGCAGGGTGTTGCATCAGTGCGCGTACTGTCGCTACATCGGTTCCCTGGGCCGTTGCCTGAAGGGCAAACCAGCGGTCTATGACCAGGGGGTTATGTTGCCACTGCGTGTAAAACGATGCCAGCGCTGTTTCACGCTGTACGGTGTTGCCGTAGTTAACCAGCGTGGATAGCCCTGCCATGCGATCGGTCATGTTGCCAGCGTTGTCGTACTGGGCCCGGGCCAGGGTATTGGCCCCCGCCACATTACCTGCAGCCAGGTAGCTCAAGGCACAGTTTTGCAGCGCACGTGCCCCCGCTGATGCCGGATCGGGTGAGTAGGGTTTGCCTTTCTGGCTGTCTGCTTGCGTCTGATACAGACCTTGCCATTCAGAGGCCAGTGCTGCACCCAGACGGGCGCGTAGCTCGCGCCGTGCCTGTGCAACGGCGACCGGATTGATGACCGGCATTTTCTCCATCAGGATGCGCTCGCCGGGCAGAGTGAACATGCGGGCCTTGTAGGCTGCGCCTAACGCCGGGTCGGTGGCCAGCGTGCGCCAGGTGTCGACCAGCAGATTGATCGCTTGACTGTTGGCGTCGGGCGTTTGCGCCATGGCCAGCAGGCAACGGGTGGCCAGCAACTGGGCTGCCTCCCAGCGGGCGAAGGGCTCGGGGTCGGTACGGGCCAACAGCGCCAGTTCGTTGTCGGTGTAGGCATAATCAACAATTACCGGAGCCGAAAAGCCGCGCAGCAGGGATGGCACAGGTTGGGCGTCAATGTCATTGAATACCCAGGTCTGGCGTTGTTCCTTCAGGTCGAGTACCAGCGTATCGCCGCGCTGGTCGCCTGACTCGAGTGTGAAGGCCTGGCCGTCAGGCCCAAGCAGGCCCAGGGCAAACGGGATAT
>JBAYOZ010000260.1:0-2994 GCA_041677965.1 Pusillimonas sp. | reverse complement strand
CCGATACAGAAACTCGAAAATATTTCCCCCAGCAGGTCATCGCTGGTGAATTGCCCGGTAATCGCGCACAAGTCTTCATGGGCCAGCCGCAGTTCTTCGGCAAACAGGTCAAGCACACTGTCATCGAACTGTGCATGTCGTGCGGCCAGTTCCAGATGTCCGGCGGCGCTTTTCAGGGCATTTACATGACGTTCACGCGCTAGCCAGGGCGATTCAGAGGTTGGTTTCCAGCCGGCGATGTCCAGCAGACGCTGCCGCAGTTCGTTCAGCCCGTCGCCCGATTTGGCCGAAATGTATAGCCGGCCGTCAGTGGACGTGGGCTTTTCAGTGGCCAGATCCAGCTTGTTGAACACATTCAGCACGGGGGTGCGTGCGGGCAGTCGCTCGGTAATGTCGCTGTCCAGCGGGTCTTCGGGTGAGCGGATGTCCTGCAGGTGGATGATGACGTTGGCTTTTTCGATTTCAGCCCAGGTACGCTCGATGCCGATGCGTTCCACGGTGTCGTCGGTGTCACGCAGACCCGCGGTGTCGATGATGTGGATGGGCACGCCGTTGATGTGAATTTGCTGCACGACTTTGTCGCGAGTTGTGCCGGCAACGGGGGTGACGATGGCAATGTCGTCGCCGGCCAGGGCATTGAGCAGGCTGGATTTGCCCACGTTGGGCTGGCCGGCCAGAACCACATGCAAGCCTTCGCGCAGAATCATGCCCTGGCCGGCCTGTTGCAGAATTTCATTTAGATCATTCTGGATGGAAACCAGCTGCTCGTGGGCCTGGTACTTTTCCAGAAATTCGATTTCTTCTTCGGGGAAATCAAGGGTGGCTTCAACCAGCATGCGCAGGTGCACGATACGCTCATCAAGCGCGTTGACCTGATGCGAAAACGCGCCGCTTAACGAGGCCATGGCGCTGCGCGCCGCCGCTTCGGAAGACGCTTCGATCAGGTCGGCAACGGCTTCGGCCTGGGCCAGGTCGATCCGGTCGTTCAGGAACGCACGGTGGGTAAATTCGCCGGGCTCGGCATGGCGCAGGCCCAGATGGGCGCCTGCTTCAAGGCAACGCTCAAGCAGCCGACGTAAAACTGCCGGGCCGCCATGGCCCTGCAGTTCAAGCACATCTTCACCGGTGTAGGAATGGGGCGCCGGGAAAAACAGCACAATGCCCTTGTCGATGGGCGTGCCGTTGGCGTCATTGAAGTCAAGGTAGTGGGCGTGGCGCGCTTTCAGTGGCGTACTGAACAGCGTTTGGGTCAGGGGCAGCAGGTTTTTGCCCGATACCCGGACAACGCCGATGCCCCCTTGTCCGGGGGCGGTGGCGATGGCAACAATGGGTTCATGTGCGTAAGCGACCATGGGTTCACCTTGATGTCGCCAGCCCGGCAGGGCCAGGCCGCCCGGGCCTGGCCGTTGGGTTTAGCGATGTGCTTTGGCTTGCGCTTGCTCTTTGTCGAGCTTGTGCATGATGTAGCGTTGCTGGGCGATGGAAATGGCGTTGTTAACGCACCAGTACAGCACCAGACCGGCAGGGAAGAAGAACATCATGCCGCCGAATACCAGGGGCATCAGCATCATGATGCGGGCCTGCATGGGGTCGGGTGGCGTGGGGTTCAGCTTGATCTGCAGGAACATGGTCGCCATCATGATGGCCGGCAGGATGAAGTACGGGTCGCGCGCGGCCAGGTCGTGGATCCAGAGAATCCAGGGGGCGCCGCGCATTTCAACACTGCCCAGCAGAACCCAATACAGTGCAATGAACACCGGGATCTGGATCAGCATCGGCAAGCAACCACCCAGGGGGTTGATCTTTTCGGTGCGGTACATTTCCATCATGGCCTGGTTCAGTTTGGCACGATCATCGCCGAACTTTTCACGCAGGGCTTGCAGGCGCGGGGTGACCTGCTTCATTTTCGCCATCGAGCGGTAGCTGGCGGCGGACAACGGGTAGAACACCAGTTTGATCAGGACGGTAAGCAGAACAATGGTCCAGCCCCAGTTGCCGACAAAGTCATGAATCCAGGTCATGAGCTTGAACAGCGGTTTGGAGATAATGGTCAGGAAGCCATAGTCGACCACTACATCGAGACCGGGGGCAACCGCTTGCATGGCGTCCTGGTCTTGCGGGCCAACCCACAACTTGGCGTCGACGGCAACGTTGTCACCAGGGGCCAGGGTGGCAGTGGGTTCGATGCTGCGGATGGCATACAGGTTGTTACCCAGGCGCAAGGCTTCATTGAAGCGTGTCTTGCCTTCGGCAGGAACCCAGGCCGATGCAAAATAGTGTTGAACAACCGCGATCCAGCCGTCGTTGGCCTGTTTGATGTAGCTGGCTTTGCCTTTGTCGATGTCGGAAAACGTGATCTTCTGATACTTTTCTTCGGCCGAATAAACTGCAGGGCCGGTAAAGGTGTTGTAGAAGAACGAGGTATTGGGCGGGTCGTTGCCGTCGCGGGTAAGCTGCAGGTATAGCGACGGCGTGACTGGCGCACTGCCTGTGTTCTGGATAACGTGCTTGACGTTGATGTCGTAGCTGCCTCGTGCAAGCGTGTAGGTTTTGATGACTTTGACGCCGTCGGATTCGGCTTCAAAGACAACGTCAAGGGTGTCGCCGGCAAGCGTGGTATCGGTGGATACCAGACGGAACGGTGTCAGGTGGGTGGGGAAGTTTTGACCCGCAGGCGCACCGACCACCCCGGTTTGGGCCACGTAAAACGAGCTGGGGCTGTTGTCGAGCAGCACCATGGGGCTGTCAGAGCCATCAAAGCCGCTGAACTGCGACAACTGTGCCTTGACCAGCTGTGCGCCCAGCGTATCGAAGGTCAGTTCGTAAACGTCGGTTTTTACCTGGACCAACTGGCCGGCAGGAGATGCCGCAGCCTGGTTCGAGCCGGGCACTGCATCGGCAGCTGCACTGGTGGCTGCCGGCGTGCCGGCAGGGACATCGGCCGGACTGGCACCAGCGGCCTCAGCCGGTTGTGCGGTTTGTGTTGACGCCGGT
>JBAYOZ010000259.1:0-3016 GCA_041677965.1 Pusillimonas sp. | reverse complement strand
TGATGTAGTCGTCGATGGGGTTCCATGACGACGATTGGCCGGGGGTCGTTGCCAGTGGCAACGCGCCGCTGTTCATGGCCTGTTTCAGCGCCTGGACATCGGCACCGTACAGTGTCTTGCCCGCCATCATCATTTTGAAACCGTTGTAGTTTGGCGGGTTGTGGCTGCCGGTAATGGCCACACCGGAACCGGTGCGACGCGTATGGGCCGCATAGTAGACCAAGGGGGTGGGAACGCAGCCGAGGTCAAGCGTATTAATGCCTCCAACCCGGATGCCGGCTTGCAGGGCCTCGGAAAGAACCGGGCTGCTCAGCCGGCCGTCGTAGCCCACAACCAGCGTGTCGACGCCTTCACGTTGCGCTTGTTGCGCCAGGGCCTGGCCCAGTTGCCGGGCAAAATCCGGGTTGATCTGCTCGGGCACGGTGCCGCGGATGTCGTAAGCCTTGAAAACAGCGTCTGGGAAGGAGGGCGTGGTCACGGTTTGATCCTGATGAACTGTAGGGTTAAAAGCCGCTCAATTATGGCATAGGCTTAAAATGTGGCGACCCTGTCTGAAAGGTGGATTTATGTCCCTGATTGCTGAACTGGCCGGCCTGCTAGGCCAGCCCAATGTCATTACCGGCGCCGATGCCGAAGGCTTTCTTGTCGATTGGCGCGGGCGCTATTCAGGCAAGGCCCTGGCTGTTGTGCGGCCCGGCTCAACTGCCGAGGTGGCCGCCGTCATGGCGTGGTGCTCTGCGCACCGTGTGCCGGTTGTCCCGCAGGGCGGAAATACCGGTTTGTGTGGCGGGGCTACGCCAGATTCATCCGGGAAGGCCATTGTCCTGTCACTGGGTCGCCTGAGCACTATCCGGTCCATTGATACTGACAACGACACCATGGTTGTCGAGGCCGGCTGCATTCTGCAGAACATCCAGAACGCCGCCAAAGAGGTTGACCGGCTGTTTCCCCTGTCGCTGGCCGCCGAGGGTAGCTGCACCATTGGCGGTAATCTGGCCACCAATGCCGGCGGAACCCAGGTGCTGCGTTACGGCAATGCGCGCGATCTGGTCTTGGGTCTTGAAGTTGTTTTGCCCGATGGTCAGGTCATGAATGGTTTGCGCGGTTTGCGCAAAGACAATACCGGCTACGATTTACGCAATCTGTTCATCGGCAGTGAAGGGACGCTGGGGGTGATTACCGCTGCCACGCTCAAGTTGTATCCGCAACCCGTGGCGCAATGCACCGCATTGGTCGGGTTGGCCGATCTCCAGTCGGCAGTGGCTTTGCTGTCTGTGGCCCGGAAAGGGTTTGGACCGGCGCTGACCGGGTTCGAGCTTATTGCCGGCGATTGCCTGCAGGCCGTAACCCAATGCTTCCCGCAGCAGCGCATGCCGTTCGAGGGCGCGTCTGCCGGGCTGCCCTGGTATGCCCTCCTTGAACTGTCCGATGCCGAAAGCGCCGAACATGCACGCGAACGTTTTGAAACCATTGTCGGGCAGGCCATAGAATCGGGGTTGGTGCTTGACGCCGTCATTGCTGAAAATATTGCGCAAAGCAAGGCGCTCTGGCACTTGCGTGAAAGCATTCCGCTGGCTGAAAAAATGCTGGGTAAAAGCATCAAGCACGATGTGTCTGTACCGGTGTCGCACATGGCAGAATTTGTGGAAACCACCAATCACGCCGTGCAGTCACGCTTCCCCGGCGTGCAGCACATTATTTTCGGCCACCTGGGTGATGGCAACCTGCACTACAACATTACGCGTGGCTTGCAGCATTCAGAAGACGAACTGCTGGCCCTGCAAGATCAGGTGTACCAGGTGGTTCACGACAATGTGTTCCGGTTTGGTGGGTCCATCAGCGCCGAGCACGGGGTGGGGCAACTGAAACGCGATGTGCTGGCCAACTACAAAGACCCGGTTGAAATGGCGCTCATGGCGCGCATCAAGGCCACGCTTGACCCCTTGGGTATCATGAACCCCGGCAAGGTGCTGGTGGGCTGACAGCGGTCTAAAGGGCCGTTTTTCGGGTTGACGTTGCCAACCCGTGTTTCGCAGCAGATGGCCATAGCATGGTTGCACCGGTTTCGTGCCAGACTGTCCACAGGAAGTAAACGATCAGCGCCGCTGGCAGGTTGGGCAGTAATACGTGGCACGCTGCCCCTGCACAATCCGTTTTATCGGGGTTTGGCAGACCCGGCAGGGTTGGCCTGCACGGTCGTATACGGCCGCATGAATATCAAAATAACTGCCTGGTGCACCGGTGGCATTCACATAGTCGCGCAGCGTGCTGCCGCCCGAGGTCAAGGCGTCATTCAGTGTTGAGCGAATGCTGGTCCACAGGCGTTCACAGCGTGTTTTTGACAAGCTGCCTGCCTGGATTTTCGGGTTGATGCCCGCCCGAAACAACGATTCCGAGGCATAGATGTTGCCCACGCCGACAACGATGTCACCGCCCAGCAAGGCTTGCTTGATGTTTTGCGTGCGCCCTTGAAGCTGCTGGTGCAGCAATGTTGCGGTGAACTTTTCATCAAATGGTTCGATACCCAGTTTGGCCAGTAACGGGTGCGACAAAACCGGGCCATCGGCCAGGTCATGCCAAAGTACCGCCCCGAACCGTCGCGGGTCATGCAACAAAAACCGTGCGTTTTCGAACACCCATTCGATGTGGTCGTGCTTGCGGGCCGGTTCGTCAAGCGACACCCGCCGAAGCGAGCCTGACATCCCCAGATGCACAATCATGACGCCGTGGTCGAAGCCGATCAGCAGATATTTGCCGCGACGATCGCATGACCGGACCCTGTGGCCATTGACCCGTTCAGGCAGGTCGGCCGGTACCGGCCAGCGCATGCGTGGCTCGAAGATATTCAGGGCCTTCAGGGGTTGACCCGTCATCACCGTCGCAATTCCGCGACGGGTGGTTTCAACTTCAGGTAATTCGGGCATAGTGGGAAGCTACAGTCAGTACGGCTTTATGTTATTTTGCCACTTGGCCCGATATTATCGGCGCAATCGTGACGGTTCTTATTAATGAAACT